>NZ_SMKP01000199.1:0-19598 GCF_004349015.1 Nonomuraea diastatica | reverse complement strand
GCCCGCCCCCATGTCGGTGTTGTGCGATCCGGTCTCAGGCGTGGAGATCGTGCCGGGACGGCTGACCGCCCTGGTCAGCGCCCGCCCGGCGGAGGCGACGGCGGTGCTCGACCGGTTGGGCGGGTTCGCCGGCCCCTCCGCGACCTGGGGCGGGATCCGGCTGAGCGACATCGACCCGGCGCGGCTCCGTGAGCGGATCCTGGTGGCCGACAACGAGGCCGACCTGTTCGCGGGCACGTTGCGCGACGTCGTCGCGGGCAGGCTCGACCCTGACGACGACGCCATCGGCCTCGCCGTCCACGCGGCCATGGCGGACGACATCGTCCGCGGCCTGCCCGGCGGGCTGGACGCGCGCGTCGACGCGCAGGGCCGCAACCTGTCGGGAGGCCAGCGCCAGCGCGTACGCCTGGCCAGGGCCCTGCTGGCCGACCCCGAGATCCTCCTCGCGGCCGAGCCCACCTCGGCCGTGGACGCGCACACCGAGGCGACGATCGCGGCCCGGCTGCGCGCGGTGCGAGCAGGCCGCACCACGGTCGTGACCACCACGTCGCCCCTCGTGCTGGCCCATGCGGACACCGTCCACTACCTGGCGGGCGGGTCCGTCGTGGCGACCGGCGGGCACGGCGAGCTCCTGGGCGGGCAGCCCGGCTATCGCGCGCTGGTGGCCAGGGAGGACGAGGGCAGCAGGGAGGCGGTCCGATGACGGGCTCGCCGGTGTCCGGGGAGCGAGGGCGGCACGGAGACGGCCCGACGACGGGCGGCGCCCTGCCGGTGGCCGATTCCTCCCGGCTGCGCAGGGCGGCGTTCCGGCTCATCCGCCTGGACTGGCGCGCGTTCTCCGTCATGGTCGTGCTCAACGCGCTGGCCTCCGCCGCGGGGCTGGCCGGCCCGTGGCTGCTCGGCCGCATCATCGACGAGGTTCAGAACGGCGCCGGGGTCGCCACCGTGGACCGGCTGGCGCTCGCGCTCCTCGGCCTCGCGCTGGCCCAGTTCCTGCTGGCCCGCTACGCCGGCCTCATCGGCCACCGCTTCGGCGAGCGTACGCTGGCGCGCATCCGCGAGGAGTTCACCGGCCGCGTGCTCGCACTGCCGGTGGGGGTGGTCGAGCGCGCCGGGGCGGGCGACCTGACCACGCGCGGCACCGCCGACGTCGCTGCGGTGGGCACCATGCTGCGCGGCGCGGGTCCCGACGTGCTGATCGCAAGCGTGCAGGCCGTGTTCGTGCTGGGCGCGGTCGTCGTCCTCGACCCGCTGCTCGGCGGGTGCGGCGTGCTCGGGCTGACGGGCATCTGGTTCGCCGCCCGGTGGTACATGCGCCGGGCGGTGCCGGCCTACCTCGCCGAAGGGGCCGCCAACTCGGAGCTCGCCGAGCAGCTCGCGGCCACCACCGCGGGCGCCCGCACGGTGGAGGCCCTGGGGCTGGGGCGGCGCCGCCTCGAGACCTGCCAGGAGGCCATCGGCCGGTGCCGGGCGACCCGCACCCGGACGTTGTTCCTGCGCAGCGTGCTCTTCCCCATCGTGGACGTCTCCTACGCCATCCCGGTGGTCGCCGTCCTCCTGGTCGGCGGCGTACTGCTCGGGCAGGGCGCCGTGACCCTGGGCACGGTGGTCGCCGCCGCGCTCTACCTGCGCCAGCTCTCCCAGCCGCTCGACGTCATCCTGCTCAACATGGAACGCCTCCAGAGCGGCGCCGCCTCCTTCGCCCGGGTGGAGGGCGCCGGCCTGGCCCCTCGGGCGGACCACGACGCCGCCGCCCCCGAGCCGGCCGACGACCGGCTGCAGGTGTCCGGTGTGCACTACGCGTACGACGGCGGCCCCGACGTCCTGCACGGGGTGGACCTGACGGTGCGGCCCGGGGAGCGGCTGGCCGTCGTCGGGCCGTCCGGCGCGGGCAAGACCACCCTGGGCAGGCTGCTGGCGGGCATGGACGTCCCGCGCGCCGGCTCCGTGACCGTCGGGCGGGTGCCGGTCGCCGGGCTCGACCCCGCCCGGCTGCGCGAGCGGGTCATGCTCGTCACCCAGGAACATCACGTGTTCCTCGGCACCGTACGCGACAATCTGCGGATCGCCGCGCCCGAGGCCACCGACGACGAGTTGCGCACCGCGCTGGCCGCCGTCGGCGCGAGCTGGATCGACGAGCTACCCGACGGCCTGGACACCGAACCGGGCCCGGGAGGCGAGCGGCTGGACGGCGCGCAGGCCCAGCAGCTGGCCCTGGCCCGCGTGGTGCTGGCCGACCCGCACACGCTGATCCTCGACGAGGCCACCGCCCTGCTGGACCCGCGCACCGCGCGGCACACCGAGCGCGCGCTGGCCGCGGTGCTCGCCGGGCGCACCGTCATCGCGATCGCCCACCGCCTCCAGACCGCCCACGACGCCGACCGGGTGGCCGTGCTGCGGGACGGCAGGCTCACCGAGCTCGGCACGCACGACGAGCTCGTGACGGCGGGCGGCGCGTACGCCGCGCTGTGGCGCTCCTGGCACGGCGGGCACCCCGAGTGAGCGGCGTCCTGCGGCCGTGATCGCCTGGGCGGGAACGGCTCCTCGGGACCGTCTCTGGAGTGAGCGCCGGCCGTCAGGAGGACGGGTGGCCGAGGATCAGCACGATCGCGTCCAGCAGCCGCTGCCAGTCGCCTTCGTGCAGGTCCCGGTCGAGCGGTACGGCGACGGCGGCGAGCGCGCCGACCAGCCTGGCCCGCACCGCGCCGTCCTCCTCGCCCAGCAGCGCGGCCAGGGATCCGGCCGCGCGCCGGAACCTCCGGGTCTCCGCGAACTCCACGAGCGACGGCGGCGGCGCCGGCGCGGCCTCCCCCGTGCCCGAGCCCGTGGCCGGCTCGGTGCCCGGGTCGGCGAAGGTGAGCACGAGCCGGGTGCCGAGGGCCTCGGCGAGCCGGTCGAGAGCGGAGAGGGTGGGGTTGCCCCGGCCGTTCTCCAGGTTGGCCACGTAGGGCACCGACAGCGCGGCGTCGGTGGCCACCGACGCGACGGTCCTGCCGAGTGCCGCCCGCCGGCTGCGCAACCGCCGGCCCAATTCCGCATGGTCCACGCTCATATCTTGACAGAATAGTAGATTGGCCTTTCTATTTTGTGAGAATACAAGCCATCGGGGTGGGAGATGTTGCGGGCTCTGCGGGTGCGGGACTTCCGGCTGCTGTGGGCGGCCCGGGCGGTGGCAGGGCTCGGGACGAGCATGCTGGTCGTCGCGATCCCCGCCCACGTCTTCGCCGTCACCGGGTCGGTGCTGGCCACGGGCGTCACCCTCGCCTTCGAGTACCTGCCCTCACTCCTGCTGGGGCCGTTCGCCGGGGTGCTGGCCGACCGGTGGGACCGCCGCCGCCTGATGGTGGCGACCGACCTCGTGCACGTCCTGGCGATCAGCGTGGCGCTGCTCGCCAGGACACCCGAGACGATCTGGCTCGTCTACGTGGCCGTGCTCGGGCAGGGCACCGCGGCCGTGTTCTTCCGTCCCGCCGCCCAGGCCCACATCCCCGCCGTGGTGGGCACCGGACCGGCCCTCACGAGCGCGAACGCGCTCAGTGCGGTCACCACCGGTGTGATCGGGCTGGGCGGCCCGCCGCTCGGCGGGCTGCTGTTCGCGTTCAACGGCATCGGCGCGGTCGTCGCGGCCAGCGCCGCCGCCGGGCTGCTGTCGGCGGCGACCATCGCCATGACCTCGGCCCGTCCCCGCGACCCCGGCACGGCCTCACGCAATGTGCTTGCCGGAGCTCGCGGCATCGGCCAGGGGCTGCGCCATATAGGGCAAGCCGCGGCGACCCGCGGTCTGCTGGCGACCAACAGCCTCTACCTGCTGGCCAACGCGGCGCTCACCGCCCTCCTCGTGCCGTTCGGCGTTACCCGGCTCGGCGGCAGCGTGGAGGTCGGCTACCTGCTGTCCGCGCTGGGGCTCGGCTTCCTCCTCGGCGCTCCCCTCAGCCACAGGCTGGCCGACCGCCACTCCGCCAGGACGACCGTCGCCGCCGGCCAGGCACTCGTCGCGGCCGCGTTCGCGCTGCTGTTCAACAGCACCGCGCTGCCCCTCGCGCTGGTCGCCGCCCTGCTGCTCGGGCTGCCGGCGGTGACCGTGCTGGTGTCCGTGCAGTCCTGGGTGCAGCGGACGACGCCTGAGGGGTTGCTCGGCCGCGTCACCGCGGCGTTCCTCACCATGGAGGCCGCCGCGACGATGTTCGGCGCCTTCGCGGGGCCCGCCGTGAGCGAACTGTTCGGCATGCCGGCCGCGCTCAACGCCGCCTGCGTGGTCGCGCTGGTGTCCGCTCCGCTCACGCTCTGGCTGGTCCCCCGGTGGTCCGGGCGAGGCGTGGACGGCTTCCCTCCCGCGGCGGAGAGCGAAGTCGGGCGCTGACCTCACGGCCAGGCACGGCACCCGCCAGACTGGGGCGAACCCAACGTATGGTCCCGGTCAGTCCGCGGGATCGACCCGGCCAGATCTCAGGAAGGGAGGGCGCGGCCATGGCAGTGGAGGCTCACGCGCTCGTGGAGGAGGTCGAGCGTGCGGCTGAGCGGCTGGACGCGCTGCGAGGCTCGTCCTTCGTGTTCTGGATGGACGTCCACGGTCCCGTGCGGTGCCCGGGGCCGGACTTGACGGCGGCGGCCGTCGCGGCCTACGGAGACGTGACGCGGGTGACGGGGGTCGACCCGGTCGAAGACTGGAGAAGCGAGGTCCGGGAGGCGGCCCATCGGATGGGGCATTTCCACCGGTTGTTCCGTGGTGCGGCCCGCAAGGAGCCGGAGTTCCTGGTCGAGTGGGTGCTGGAGATCATCGAGGACACGCTCGGGACCGTACGAGGCGCGGGCCGGGTCACGCATCGGCCGGCCGGGTGGTACGCGGCGTTGTGGGAGGACCGGGTCCTGGTCACGGACGAGTGGGCACTCGTGCTGAGCCTGACCAACGACAGCTGAGCGGCGCTCCCCGCAAGGAATGAAGAATCTCTTCGCAAAGATCTCGCCTGCGAAGGAAAATATTGAGACGCTGAACCCCACCACGCACCCCCAGCCCTCAAGGAGTGGTTCATGCGCAGACTACTGGCGATCTCCCTCGTCGCCGTCCTGCCGTTAAGCACCGTGACAGCGGCGCACGCCCAGGAACCCGCAGGCCGTCAGGCGGCCTTCGCGTCCGCCGCCGAGGAGTTCCAGGTGCCCGAGAGCGTGCTGCTCGGCGTCTCCTACCTGGAGTCGCGCTGGGACGCCCACGCCGGCCGGCCGTCCAGCGACGCCGGGTTCGGGCCCATGCACCTGACCGACGCCGCCGCCTTCACCGGATCGAACCACCACCACGAAGGCGAGGAGGACGCGCGCGGCGACGACAGCCGGCCCCTGCCCGCCCCGAGCGCGCGTCCCGCACCCGCCGACCTTCCTTCCTCGCTCCGCACGATCGAGAAGGCCGCCGAGCTCACCGGCGAGAGCCGCGAGCGGCTGCGTACGGACGCCGCCGCCAACATCCGCGGCGGCGCGGCGCTGCTCGCGGACTACCAGAAGGCGCTCGGCGCGCCGCTGAGCGACGAGCCCGGCGACTGGTATGGCGCCGTCGCGAAATACTCCGGCGCCGAGGAGGCGGGCGCGGCCAGGTTCTTCGCCGACGAGGTCTTCGCGACGATCAAGGAGGGCGCCGCGCGGACGACGGACGACGGGCACCAGGTCGCACTGGCCCCCGTCCCCGGGCTCACGAAGATCGAGAAGTGGCTGGACAAGCTCGGGCTGCGCAAGCCGAGGACCGACGGCGTGGAGTGCCCGGCGTCGATCTCGTGCGAGTGGATCCCGTCGGCGTACCAGGAGCTTCCCGGCGACGACTACGGCCACTACGACCTGGCGAACCGCCCGTTCAGTCAGAAGATCGAGTACATCATCATTCACGACATGGAGGGATATTTCCTGCCCTCGATCCGCCTCAACCAGGACCCTGCCTACGGCGCCAGCTGGCAGTACTCCGTCCGCTCCACCGACGGCCACATCGCCCAGCACATCAAGGCCAAGGACGTCGCCTGGCAGGCCGGCAACTGGTACGTCAACGCCAAGTCCATCGGCATCGAGCACGAGGGTTTCCTGGCCGAGGGCGGCACCTGGTACACCGAGGCGATGTACCGCTCCTCCGCCCGCCTGGTCCGCTACCTGGCGCTCCGGCACGGCGTCCCGATGGACCGGGCCCACATCCTGGGCCATGACAACGTCCCCGGCACGCTGCCGACCACGGTCAGGCAGATGCACGAGGATCCGGGCCCGTTCTGGGACTGGGCGCACTACTTCCAGCTGATGGGCGCGCCGCTGCACGGCCTCGGCAGCCCCAAGTCCGGCTCGATCATGATAAAGCCGGACTTCGCGACGAATAGGCCGTACTTCTATGGTTGCGACCGCCAGAACCCCGAGGCCGACTGCCCGCCCCTCCCCGCCGGCACCGTCTGGCTCCGCACCGAGCCGCGCGACGACGCCCCGCTCGTCAAGGACATCGGCAAGCACCCCACGGGCGAGTCGCTCTACAGCGTGTACGATCACAGCGCCCGAGCCGGCACCGGCCAGCGCTTCGCCGTGGCCGGCCGCCAGGGCGACTGGACCGCCATCTGGTACCTCGGCCAGAAGGCCTGGTTCCACAACCCGAAGAGCGCGCCCACGGCCGTGCCCTCCATGGGCCTGGTGGTCACCCCCAAGCCCGGCAAGGCGACGGTCCCGGTCTACGGCCGGGCGTACCCGGAGGCGGAGGCCTACCCGGAGGGCATCCCCTACCAGGAGGTGACCCCGCTGCAGTACACGTTCTCGGCCGGCGAGAAGTACACCCTCGCGGGGCCGGCCGCGACGGAGTACTACCGGGCGGTCACGTTCGACCCGGAGGACCACACGGTGGTGCGAGGCAGGGCGAAGTACCTGCAGATCCAGTTCGGCCACCGCGTGATGTTCGTCAAGGCTGACGACGTGCGGGTGACGTTCGCCGGGTGAACGCGTTGACGGCGCGCCTGGTGCTCGCAAGCGCCTCCTGAGAGGAGTCGAACGTACGCTGGGCGACGCCGACGAACACGCAGTCGACGACGAGGAGCTGGCTGATCCGGCTGGCCAGGGCGCCGGGACGGAACTCCGTCTCGCGCCCGGCCGAGATCAGCACGTGTTCGGCCAGCTCCGCGATGGTGGACCGGGGGTTGTTGGTGATGGCGACGGTCGTGGCCCCGCCCTCGGCGGCCCGGGTCAGCGGCTCGATCACGTCGGGGGTCTCCCCCGAGGTGCTGACGCCGAGCGCCACGTCACCGTGTTTCAGCAGCACCGCGCTGGTCAGCGCCAGGTGCGCGTCCTGGAACGCGTGGCTGGACAGCCCGATGCGCAGCAGCTTCTGGGCGAAGTCGCCGGCCACCAGCCCCGAGGCGCCGACCCCGTAGGCGTCGATCCGCCGCGCGCCGACGATGGCGTCGACCACGAGCCCGAGCCGCTCGGAGGTCAGCTGCGCGACCGTGTCGTTGATCGCCTCGGACTCGGCCCGCGCCACCTTGTGGATGACCTCGGACAGCGGATCGTCGGGGGCCAGGTCGCCGGGCACCAGCCGGTCGGGCTGCGCGGCGGCGGCCGCCAGGGCTAACCGGAGCTGCGGATAGCCCGCGAAGCCGAGCAGCCGCGCCGTGCGCACGATCGTGGCCTCGCTGGTGCCGGAGGCGGCGGAGAGCTCCGTGATGGTGCTCCGCGCCACCGTCGCTGGATCTTCGAGAATGAGGCGGGCGACGGTCTGGGCGGCAGGCGTCAGAGATGGCAGCACACCGCGGACCGTGGCCACCAGAGTGTCGGCCCGCAGGCCGTTGCCGCTGTCGTCCACGGTCCCGATTATGCCGCCTGCGCCGGGATCCCGAGCGGCTGGTTAGCGCAGAGTCCCGTTCGTCATGCCCGCGGGCTCCTCGGGCACCGTGATGAGGCCCAGCTCGGCCGGGGTGACGACGAGCGGGTGGTGCGGTACGACGCGCACGGTGTAGCCGAACGCGCCCGTGTGGTCGAGCGGGACGACCCCGGTGTAGTGCGCCCGCCCGTCGTCCTCCGCCGACGCCATCTCCAGCTTCGCGTACGCGGGACGCACCAGCTCGTCATGCGGCCCGACCTTGCCGTAGACGGCCTCGACCTGCACGTCGGCGGGCTCCAGGTCGCCGAGCGCGATCGTGGCGTGCAGCTCGATGGACGACCCGACCTCCGGTGTGTCGCCCACGCCCGTGGCCTCGGCGTGCTCGACCCTGACGCCCGGCCACGCCTTGGCGACCCGCAGCCGCCAGGCGGCGAACGCCTTCGCCGGGGCGTACCCGTCGGCGGACAGCGCCCTGGCCGCGCCGGCCGCCGGGTTGTACAGGGTCACGACGTAGTCGCGCAGCATGCGCCCGGCGAGCACCTTCGGCCCGAGCGAGGCCAGCGTGTGCTTGACCATCTCCATCCACCGCCGGGGCAGCCCGTCGCCGGGACGGTCGTAGAACCGGTCGGACACCTCGTGCTCGATCAGGTCGTAGAGTGCGGCGGCCTCCAACTCGTCGCGGCGGTCGGTGTCGGTCACGCCGTCCGCTGTGGGGATCGCCCATCCGTTGGAGCCGTCGTACCACTCGTCCCACCAGCCGTCGCGGATGGACAGGTTGAGCCCGCCGTTGAGCGCGGACTTCATCCCGGACGTGCCGGACGCCTCCAGCGGGCGCAGCGGGTTGTTCAGCCACACGTCGCAGCCCTGCACCATGAGGCGGCCGAGCGCCATGTCGTAGTCGGGCAGGAAGACGATGCGGTGGCGGACCTTCTGCTGGTCGGCGAACTTGACGATCTGCTGGATAAGCTTCTTGCCGCCCTCGTCGGCCGGATGGGCCTTTCCCGCGATCACGATCTGGACCGGCTTGTCGGGGTCGAGCAACAGCTCGGTGAGCCGCTCAGGGTCGCGCAGCATGAGCGTGAGCCGCTTGTAGGAGGGGACGCGCCTGGCGAACCCGATGGTGAGCACGTCGGGGTCGAGCGCGTCGTCGATCCACCCCAGCTCGGCGTCGGACGCCCCCCGCTCGCGCCATGACCGGCGCAGCCGCACGCGGGCGCCTTCGACGAGCTGTCTGCGCAGCGTTCCCCTGATCTGCCAGATGTCGCCGTCGGGGATCTTCTGGATGCCGTCCCAGCCGCGGGCGCGTTCGATCAGCGAGGGCAGCTCGCGGTCGGCCAGCTCCATGAACTCGCGCCCCACCCACGTGGGGGCGTGCACGCCGTTCGTGATCGAGCCGATCGGCACCTCGTCCAGGTCGAAGCCCGGCCAGAGGTCCTTGAACATCTCCCTGCTGACCTGCCCGTGCAGCCGGGACACGCCGTTGACGCGCTGCGACAGGCGCATGCCCATGACGGCCATGTTGAACCGGTGGGGATCGGACTCCGCGCCCAGTGCCAGGATGCGATCGACGGGCACGGTGGGCCAGGCGTTCG
The DNA here is from genome assembly GCF_004349015.1 of Nonomuraea diastatica. Classification (NCBI taxonomy): domain Bacteria; kingdom Bacillati; phylum Actinomycetota; class Actinomycetes; order Streptosporangiales; family Streptosporangiaceae; genus Nonomuraea; species Nonomuraea diastatica. Next base: position 10,187 of record NZ_SMKP01000199.1, on the reverse strand, counting down.
ATCCGCCGAAGTGCCGTTCGATCATCTCGACGGGGAAGCGGTCGATCCCGGCGGGCACGGGCGTGTGCGTGGTGAACACCGTGCCGGCCCGCACCGCCTCCCACGCCTCGTCGAAGGAGAGCCGCGCCTCGGTCAGCTCGCGGATGCGTTCGAGGCCCAGGAATCCGGCGTGGCCCTCGTTGGTGTGGAACACCTCGGGCTCGGCATGCCCGACGCTCTTGCAGTACGCCCTGATCGCGCGCACACCGCCCACGCCCAGCAGCAGCTCCTGCATGAGCCGGTGGTCGGTGCCGCCACCGTAGAGCCGGTCGGTGACGTCGCGGGCGGGGGTGTCGTTGTCGGCCACGTCGGAGTCGAGCAGCAGCAGCGGCACCCGGCCCACCTGCGCCACCCACACCTGAGCGTGCAACATCCGCTCGTCCGGCAGCCCGATGCGGATCTTGACCGGTGTGTCGTCGGCGTCCTTGAGCAGGCTGAGGGGCAGCCCACCGGCGTCGAGCGACGGGTAGTGCTCCTGCTGCCAGCCCTCGGGCGACAACGACTGCGTGAAGTAGCCGTGACGGTAGAGCAGGCCGACCGCGAGGATCGGCACGCCCAGGTCGCTGGCGGCTTTGAGGTGGTCTCCCGCGAGGATGCCGAGACCGCCCGAATACTGCGGGAGGGCCGCGGCGATGCCGTACTCGGGGGAGAAGTAGGCGATGGCGCGCGCGCCGTCGGGCAGCGTCTGGTACCAGCGCGGCGAGGTCATGTACTCGCGCAGGTCGTCGGCGGCGTCGGCGAGGCGGCGCAGGAACCGGCGGTCGGCGGCCAGCTCGGACAGCCTGGCGGGGGTGACCGCGCCGAGCAGGGCGACGGGGTCGTGCCCGACCCGCTCCCAGAGGTCGGCGTCGACCTCGGAGAAGAGGTCCATGGTCTCCGGGTGCCATGACCAGCGGAGATTGTGCACGAGCTCGCCGAGGGCGGCCAGCTCCGCGGGCAGGACGGTGCGGACGGTAAACCGGCGGATAGCTCTCACGATTCTGCACCCTACGGGCTAGGAGGGACCTCTCAGTCCTTCACCCTCATGAAGGCCGTTCAAACCCCTTCCAGGAACAAGCATGAAGAGCCACCATTGGGGCAACTTTCCTCTTTGTTGGCCCTCCCACGGACACACTCGGGAGGTCTATCCGCTGCTGTCCAGAAATAACGTGCAAGGATCGTTACTGCCAGGGAGGCCGCCTCCAGCGGACCACCGGCAACAGCGTGTGCATCCACGGAAAACCTCCGGCGGCACCGAGTGTGCCGCCGCAAACCCTTGAATGCGATGATCGGACGAATTCCCATCACGGACATCTCCCCCGTCGTCGACTGCGGGCAGTGGCCCGCCAAGGCGGTCGCCGGCGAGACCTTCGAGGTCTCGGCGACCGTGTTCAGAGAAGGCCACGACGCGGTGGCCGCGGGCGTGGTGCTGACCGCGCCCGACGGGCAGCGCGGTCGGCTGAGACCGATGCGCGAGCTGGCGCCGGGCACCGACCGCTGGGGCGTCGAGGTGTGCCTGCCGGCCGAGGGCGACTGGCTGTTCCGCGTGGAGGCGTGGAGCGATCCGATCAGAACGTGGCTGCACGACGCCGAGATCAAGATCCCGCGCGGGATGGACGTCGACCTCATGTGCGAGGAGGGCGCGCGGCTGTTCGAGCGGGCCGCCAGGGCCGTGCGGGTGGCCGACTGCGCGCACGACCGGCCGGCCCAGGAGGGGCACGCCGGCGCGAACGGGCAACGCAGGCAGAACGGCAACGGCGAGAGCGCGTGCGGGCACCGCGCGGCGCTGCTGTCGATCTCCGCCACGCTGCGGGACGAGGAGCTCGATCCGCGGGCGCGGTTGTCGATCGCCCAGCTCCCCGAGACCGCCGCGCTGCTGCAGGCCCACCCGTTCCGCGAGCTGGTGACCAGGTCCAGGTCGCACAAGATCAGGGTCGACCGCCGCAGGGCGCTCTACGGCTCCTGGTACGAGTTCTTCCCCCGGTCGGAGGGCGCGGTCGTCGACGAGCTCGGCGTGTCCAAGTCCGGCACCTTCCAGACCGCCGCCAAGCGGCTGCCCGCGATCGCCAAGATGGGCTTCGACGTCGTCTACCTGCCGCCCGTCCACCCGATCGGCACGACGTACCGCAAGGGCCGCAACAACACGCTCAACCCCGAGGCCGACGATCCGGGCTCGCCGTGGGCGATCGGGTCGGAGGACGGCGGTCACGACGCCGTGCACCCCGACCTCGGCACGCTGGAGGACTTCGACGAGTTCGTCGGCCGGGCCGGAGAGCTGGGCATGGAGGTGGCGCTCGACTTCGCGCTGCAGTGCTCGCCCGACCACCCGTGGGTGAAGGAGCACCCGGAGTGGTTCACGATCAGGGCGGACGGGTCGATCGCGTACGCCGAGAACCCGCCGAAGAAATATCAGGACATCTACCCGGTCAACTTCGACAAGGACCCGGAGGGCGTCTACGCCGAGGTCAAGCGGGTGCTGCTGCACTGGATGCGGCACGGGGTGCGCATCTTCCGGGTGGACAATCCGCACACGAAGCCGGTGATGTTCTGGGAGCGGCTGCTGGCCGACATCCACACGACCGATCCCGACGTGATCTTCCTGTCGGAGGCGTTCACCCGGCCGGCGATGATGCGCGCGCTGGCCAAGATCGGCTTCCACCAGTCGTACACGTACTACACGTGGAAGAACTCCAAGTACGACGTGGAGGGCTACCTGTCGGAGCTGGCCCACGAGACCTCGCACTACCTGCGGCCGAACCTGTTCGTCAACACGCCGGACATCCTGCACGAATATCTGCAGCACGGCGGCGGCCCGGCGTTCAAGATCAGGGCGGTGCTGGCCGCGCTGACGTCGCCGGCCTGGGGTGTCTACTCCGGGTATGAACTGGGGGAGAACGTACCGGTACGCCCGGGTAGCGAAGAATACCTGGATAGCGAAAAATATCAGTACAAGCCTCGCGATTGGGTTACAGCCGAACGCGAGGGACGTAGTCTGGCTCCCTTCATCACTCATCTGAATTTGTTCCGAAGAGCGCATCCGGCACTGCAGGAATTGCGTAACCTACGGTTCCACAGGGTCGATCAACCGGACATCGTTTGCTTGTCCAAACGGCTACCGGGCGCCTATGACCCGGCCACACGAAGGCACGGGCTGGGCGATGTCGTAGTGGCGGTCGTCAACTTGGATCCACACCACACCCATGAGGCGACCGTAGATCTCGACCTGCCCGCCATCGGTCTCGACTGGAACGCGGAGTTCGTCGTCGACGACGAACTGTCGGGCGAGTCGTACCGCTGGAGACAGAGCAACTATGTACGCCTCGACCCGCACATCCAGCCTGCCCATATTCTCACCGTACGAGCCGCGCCACGGTAGAACTGAATTCAGCGGGGAGTCTTCAACGTGTGTGACAGCGCCTCCCTCATGAGCACCCTGCGAGGCGGCTCATGAGCATCACACCCATTCCCAACACATTTGACGAGGAAAAGCCGCGCGACCCCCACTGGTACAAGCGCGCGGTCTTCTACGAAGTCCTGATCAGGGGCTTCGCCGACTCCAACGGCGACGGGACCGGCGACATCCGCGGGCTCATCAGCCGGCTCGACTACCTGCAATGGCTCGGCGTCGACTGCCTGTGGCTGCTGCCGCTGTACGAGTCGCCGCTGCGTGACGGCGGCTACGACATCGCCGACTTCATGAAGATCCTGCCCGAGTTCGGGGACCTGGGAGACTTCGTGAAGCTCGTGGACGAGGCGCACAAGCGCGGCATGCGCGTCATCGCCGACCTCGTCATGAACCACACCAGCGACGCCCATCCCTGGTTCCAGGCGTCGCGGCACGACCCCGAGGGCCCGTTCGGCGACTTCTACGTGTGGTCCGACACCGACGAGAAGTACCAGGACGCCCGGATCATCTTCATCGACACCGAGACGTCCAACTGGACCTACGACCCCGTGCGCGGCCAGTACTACTGGCACCGGTTCTTCCACCACCAGCCCGACCTCAACTACGAGAACCCGGCCGTGCAGGACGCGATGCTGGAGGTGCTGCGGTTCTGGCTGGACCTGGGCATCGACGGGTTCCGGCTGGACGCGGTGCCGTACCTCTTCGAGGAGGAGAACACCAACTGCGAGAACCTCCCGAGGACCCACCAGTACCTCAAGCGGATCAGGTCGGAGGTCGACCGCCTCTTCCCCGACCGGGTGCTGCTCGCCGAGGCGAACCAGTGGCCGTCGGACGTAGTGGAGTATTTCGGCGACCCGGTGGGTGGCGGGGACGAATGCCACATGGCATTCCACTTCCCCTTGATGCCGCGGATCTTCATGGCCGTACGCCGGGAATCGCGCTACCCCATTTCCGAAATTCTGGCCCAAACGCCGAAAATTCCGGAAAATTGCCAATGGGGAATCTTCCTCCGCAACCATGACGAGCTCACGCTCGAGATGGTCACGGACGAGGAACGCGACTACATGTACACCGAATATGCCAAAGACCCCCGTATGCGGGCGAATGTCGGCATACGCCGCCGCCTGGCCCCCCTGCTGGAGAACGATCGTAACCAGATCGAGCTGTTCACCGCGCTGCTCCTGTCGTTGCCGGGCTCCCCGGTGCTCTATTACGGCGACGAGATCGGCATGGGCGACAACATCTGGCTCGGCGACCGCGACGGCGTGCGCACCCCCATGCAGTGGGACCCCGACCGCAACGCCGGCTTCTCCGACTGCGACCCCGGGCGGCTCTACCTGCCGGTCATCATGGACCCGATCTACGGCTACCAGGCCATCAACGTCGAGGCCCAGCAGAAGAACGCCGGCTCGCTGCTGCACTGGACCAAGCGCATGATCGAGATCCGCAAGCGGCACCCGGTCTTCGGGCTGGGTGGTTACGCCGAGCTCAACTCCTCCAACCCCAGTGTGCTGGCGTTCGTCCGCGAGCTGGGCGACGACCGCATGTTGTGCGTGAACAACCTGTCGCGCTTCCCGCAGCCGGTCGAGCTCGACCTGCGCAGGTTCGTCGGTGTCGCTCCCGTTGAGACGATGGGTGGGGTCCCATTCCCGGCAATTGGCGAACTTCCGTATCTTTTGACGCTTCCCGGGCATGGGTTCTACTGGTTCACACTCCCGCCGGCCGTCATCCAGGAGGAGTAGGACGTGCTTGACGAGCTCCTTGCCGCATGGATCGGCCGCCAGCGTTGGTTCGGCGGCAAGGGGCGCCCGATCGACGATCTGTCGATCGACTCGGACATCGAGCTGACCCTCGGGCTCCGGCACCTGATCGTCGCCGTCTGGCAGGAGGGCTCGCGCGACCGCTACCAGGTGCTGCTCGGGGAGCGTCCCTCGCTCCCCGACCGGCTCACCCACGCGCTGATCGGCACGATCGGCGACGTCTACCTCTACGACGCCGTGCACGACGCCGTGCGCACGGACTGGCTGCTCGACGGGATGGCCCGCGACGAGGAACGCTGCGGCCTGCGCATGCGCCACGTCCCCGGCGCCGCCATCGACACCGAGCCGCGCAGCGTGGTGCTGAGCGCCGAGCAGTCCAACACCTCTCTCGTGTACGGCGACGCCTACATCTGCAAGCTGTTCCGCCGCCTCATCCCCGGCGTCAACCCCGAGCTGGAGATCGTCACCGCGCTGGCCGCGAGGAACGCGCCGCACATCGCGCAGCCGTACGGATGGATCGAGACCGACCTCGACGGCACCGGCACCACGCTCGCGTTCATGCAGGAGTTCCTGTCCACCGCGAACGACGGCTGGGACCTCGCCCTGGCCAGCGTGCGCGACCTCTACGCCTCGCTGCCCGAGGTTCCGGCGTCCGAGGCCGGAGGGGACTTCGCGGCCGAGTCGCTGCGGCTGGGCACGGCCACCGCCCGCGTGCACCGCGAGCTGGCCGCCGCCTTCCCCACGGACGTCATCGAGACCCACGAGGTCAAGCGCATGGCCGAGGGCTTCAGACGCCGGCTCGGCCGCGCCGTGTCCGAAGTGCCCGCGTTGCGGCATCATGTGACCGGCATTGAGCACGTCTACCACCAGGTGGAGCTGCTCACCAACGAGGTGCCCGTGCAGCGTGTTCACGGCGACTACCACCTCGGCCAGGTGATGCGCACCACGACGGACTGGGTGGTGCTGGACTTCGAGGGCGAGCCGGGGCAGCCGCTGACCGAGCGCAGGGCGCTGTCGTCGCCGCTGCGCGACGTGGCGGGGATGTTGCGCTCCTTCGACTACGCGGCCAGGCACCTGCTGGCCGGCCACCCCGAGGCCGAGGCGCTGGAGCCGCGGGCCCAGGAGTGGGCCGACCGCAACAGGGCCGCGTTCCTCGACGGGTACGCCGAGGGCGGCGGCGTCATCACGCGCGGGGACGCGGTGCTGCTGAGGGCGTTCGAGTTGTCGAAGGCCGTGTACGAGGTGATCTACGAGGCCCGCAACCGGCCCACGTGGCTGCCGATCCCCCTGGCGGCCTTCCGCCCCCGCTAGAGGGCTCACCGGACGCCTTCGCGGGTAGTCCCTCGGGCGGCTCGTTCCAGGTGGGTTCGTCGATGGACCAGGTCGCCGACGCCTGGCGGCGGTGCTGGTCGTCGATCAGTGGTGTGAGGGCGTCGAGTTCGGCGGCGAGGGAGCGGAAACCGCCACGCTCCCGCCCGTGCGCTTCGCCGACCTGCGTGAGCTGGCCGCGGATGCGAGACAGAGCCCAGAGTTGAAGCGCGCGGCCGAATACGCCAGAGGCGCGAAGGATCTCGGGTAGGTCGAAGCCGGACTCCACAACGTCTCGATCGACCGTGGCTGGGCCCTCGAGGAACGTGCCGCTCGATTGCGTCGCAGCCGCCATCGACAGCTGGGATCACACGTGATCGCGCAGGTCGGCGAACCAGCGGCGAGCCTGTTCCGGACCCTCGGGATCGGGGTAGCAGAGGTGACTAGTGTGGTTCACCGGAACCGAAGGCGAGGGGGAACCGTGGTCCGTACACCCGAAACCACCATCGATCCGCGGTACAGCAGCGACGACGCCCAGCCCACCCCGTGGCCGGACGCCGTCGCCCACCTCCGGGATGCGGAGCTGTTCTGGGTGTCCACCGTCCGGCCCGACGGGCGACCACACGTCACTCCGGTCGTCGGGGTCTGGCTGGACGACGCCTTCTACTTCTCCTGCGGACCGGAGGAGCAGAAGGCGAAGAACCTCGCGGCCGGCCCACATTGCGCGGTGACCACCGGCTGCAACCGGTGGGCCGACGGCCTGGACATCGTCCTGCACGGCGACGCCGTCCTGGTGCGGGACCGGCAGGTGTTGCGCCGGGTGGCCGATGCCCACACCGCCAAGTACGGCAGCGTCTGGGCCGCCGAGGTCGACGACGACGGCATCTTCCGCATGCATGGGCACGAACCACTGGTGTACCAGGTCAGCCCGGCACAGGCGCTGGGGTTCGGCAAGACGGGCGGGTTCAGCCACACCCGGTGGGACTTCACCACCGAACCTGCCTGACCGGCAGGTCATCGACTGCGCTCTGCCCATGCCGCGGCGCTCAGAGCATCCGCGGGCGCGCCGCTGGAGCGGGTCGTGCGTCCGGCCGCGTCACGATCGGCCGGACGGTATGCCGGGTTAAGAACGGGAAAAGACTCTGAGCTCCGCCTTGTGGATGAACCCGGATTTTGCACTTTCGGTGATTGTCTCGGTGATAGGGGGCAGTGCCTGGGATGGACGGTCATCATGGGGCAAGGTGGGGAGTATGCCGATGAGGACAGAGCTCGACCGCCTGGCGGGCGGGGCGCATCACGATCCGCACTCCGTGCTGGGAGCGCACCCCGTGGCGGGCGGGACGGTCTTCCGCGCCCTGCGGCCGCTGGCCGAGCGGGTCGAGGTGGTGCTCGACGACGGCACGGCCCACGGCATGAAACACCAGGCCCACGGCGTGTTCGAGGTCACCGTCCCCGGGCTCGACAAGGTCCCGGGCTACGCGCTGAGGGTCAAGTACGCCGGCGCGGAGCCGTACCTGATGCGTGATCCCTACCGGCACTGGCCCACGCTCGGCGAGGTGGACCTGCATCTCATCGGTGAGGGACGGCACGAGCGGCTCTGGGAGGTGCTCGGCGCCCGCGTGATGGAGCACGAGGACGTCGACGGCACGGCGTTCGCGGTGTGGGCGCCCAACGCGCGCGGCATCAGGGTCGTCGGCGACTTCAACCACTGGGACGGCACCGCCTACCCGATGCGCTCCCTGGGGCGTTCGGGGGTGTGGGAGGTGTTCATTCCCGGGCTCGGGGTGGGCGAGCGGTACAAGTACCAGATTCTCGGCGCCGACGGGATGTGGCGCGACAAGGCCGACCCGATGGCCAGGCGGACCGAGGTGCCGCCGATGACGGCGTCCGTGGTGGACAGGTCCGAACACGCCTGGGAGGACGACACGTGGATCGCCGAGCGGCGTGAGAGGCAGCCGCAGCACGGCCCCATGAGCATCTACGAGGTGCACCTGGGTTCGTGGCGGCCGGGGTTGTCGTACGTCGAGCTGGCCGAGCAGCTCTCCGCGTACGTGTCCGACCTGGGATTCACGCACGTGGAGTTGATGCCGGTGGCCGAGCACCCGTTCGGGGGCTCGTGGGGCTACCAGGTGACGTCCTACTACGCGCCGACGGCCAGGTTCGGCACGCCTGACGATTTCCGCCGGTTCGTGGACCTGATGCACCAGCGTGGCGTCGGGGTGCTGCTCGACTGGGTGCCGGCCCACTTCCCCATGGACGACTGGGCGCTCGCGCGCTTCGACGGCACGCCGCTGTACGAGCACGCCGACCCGGCCAGGGGCGAACATCCGGACTGGGGCACGTACGTGTTCGACTTCGGTCGCAGGGAGGTCAGGAACTTCCTGGTGGCCAACGCCCTCTACTGGCTGAAGGAGTTCCACGTCGACGGGCTGCGGGTGGACGCGGTGGCGTCGATGCTCTACCTCGACTACTCGCGCCGCGAAGGCGAGTGGACGCCGAACGTCTACGGCGGCAGGGAGAACCTCGACGCGGTGGAGTTCCTCAAGGAGATGAACTCCGTGTGCTATCGCGAGGCGCCCGGCATCTCGACCGTGGCCGAGGAGTCGACGGCCTGGCCGGGGGTGTCGCGCCCGGTGCATCTGGGCGGTCTCGGCTTCGGGTTCAAGTGGAACATGGGCTGGATGCACGACACGCTCGAATACCTGCGCCACGAGCCGATCTTCCGCCAGTACCACCACCATCAGATGACGTTCTCGCTGCTGTACGCGTACTCCGAGAACTACGTGCTGCCGCTGTCGCACGACGAGGTCGTGCACGGCAAGGGCTCGCTGCTGGGCAAGATGCCCGGCGACGAGTGGCAGCGGTTCGCGCAGTTGCGGGCGCTGCTGGCGTTCATGTGGGCCCATCCGGGCAAGCAGTTGCTGTTCATGGGCAGCGAGTTCGGCCAGGGCTCGGAGTGGTCGGAGGAGCGCGGGCTCGACTGGTGGGTGCTGGAGTTCGACGGGCACCAGGGCGTGCAGCGGCTCGTACGCGACCTCAACCGCGTCTACAAGGAGACCCCCGCACTGTGGCAGCAGGACCACACGCCCGAGGGGTTCCGCTGGATCGACGCCGACGACGCTTCGGGCAACACGTTCTCGTTCGTCCGTTACGGGACCGACGGGTCCGCGGTGGCGTGCGTGGTCAACTTCAGTGGCGGGCCGCACGAGAGTTACCGGCTCGGGCTTCCGTACGCCGGCCGGTGGACGGAGATCGTCAACACCGACGCTTACGACTACTGGGGCAGCGGCGTGGGCAACATGGGCATGGTGGAGGCGGGTGACGAACCGTGGCACGGGCTGCCGCACTCGACGACGCTGCGGGTGCCGCCGCTCGGCGCGGTCTGGCTCGCGCACGAGGCGCCGGTGGTTGAACACGGTGGTTGAACAGGGGGTGAACAGGGTTGCTCGGCCGTCACTGAAAGTTCGGTGAGAAAGCGCGCGGGAGCCCTGTGCCTGTCGGGCAAATCGCCATAAACTCCGAGATCATCCCCTCTCGGAGGACGCGTGCGACTTCGCCCCCTGATCGTGTGCTCGATCGCCCTGGCCCTGCTGCCGCTGTCCGGCCCGGCCCATGCCGACGATCCGACGGCCACCCCGCCGCCCGCCGTGACGGAGTCCCAGGCGCCGCCGGCGGCGCCTGGGACTCCGTCACGG
>NZ_SMKP01000198.1:0-19778 GCF_004349015.1 Nonomuraea diastatica | reverse complement strand
GCGCCGCCCCCGCTGCTGTCATAGTGCCTGGAGGCTGTAGCGCTCGCCGTCGACCTGGGTCTCGAACACTCCCTGGACGTTGCCGTCGGCGTCCAGGGACGTTCCTGTGCCCGTCGAGGTGAACGTGCCGTCGGAGTCCACCTGCCCCTCCTGGACTCCGCGCAGTTCGAAGTCGAAGGTGTCGTCGGCCTTGAACGCGTAGTGCCTGAAGGCGTAACGGAAGCCGTCGGCGGTGGGCTGCCAGGTGCCGAACCCGGTCCGCTTGCCGACGGCGAGGCTGAAGCTGCCGTCGGACCGCAGCGCGAACAGGCCGCGCTCCGTCTTCGTGCCGGACGCGAACGTGATCTCCACGGCCCACGTGCCGACCGGCGAGCGCCTCCACTCGGCGTCGCCGCTGGCCGAGCCGGCCAGGCCGGCCAGCGAGCCGAGCGTCAGGGTGCCCGCCGCCGCCACCAGCGCCACGCGCCGGGCGATTCCGGGCTGCTTGCCTGCCTTGTCTGACATGGTTCCTCCTTGTGTGCCTGCCCGGTCAACTGCTGGGTCATCTGCGGGATCACCTGCCGGGAGTGACCAGGCCGACGGCCTCCGCCGCGACCTGGAGGGATGTGCGCCGCGCCACCGGGTCGGAGCCGACGGGGGACAGGGCGATCGTGGTGACGCCGGCCCGCGCGTACGCCGCCATGCGCTCCGCCACCCGGTCCGGCGGCCCGAGCAGCGAGGTGCTGTCGACGAACTCGAACGGCACCGCCGCGGCCGCGCCCGCCGCGTCGCCGGCCCGGGCCCGGTCCTGGATCTCCACCGCGGCCTCGCCGTGGCCGAGCCGCTCCAGCAGGCGGAAGTAGAAGTTGTCGGAGCGGTGCCCGAGGCTGACGAACCGCGCCACGTGGTGCCTGACGGGCAGCGCGGCGGCCTCCAGATCGTCGTTCACGGCGATCGACACCGAGGGGATGACCTCGAACGGCTCGCCGGCCAGGTCGCCGCGCAGCCGACCGGCCTCCATGTGCCCGACCGCCTCGGCGACCCGCTCGGGCGAGCTGAAGACCCCGAACCAGCCGTCGGAGATCTCCCCGGCCAGCTCCAGGCCACGCGGGCCGACGGCGGCCAGGTAGATCGGGATGCGCGGGCTGACGAGCGTGGCGTGCAGGCGGAAGCCGGTGCCCCGGCCGCCGCGCAGCGGCACCTGCAGGTGCTCGCCCCGATGGTCGACCTGGCGGCCGTCCAGCGCGGCCCGTACGACCGAGACGTACTCGCGCGTCCTGGCCAGCGGGCGGCCGAACGGCACGCCGTGCCAGCCCTCGGTGACGAACGCGTTGGAGACGCCCAGCCCGAGCCGGAACCGGCCGCCGGACAGGCCGTCCAGCGTGGCGGCCGTCATCACGGTCATGGCCGCGGTCCGCGCGGGAATCTGGAACACCCCGGAGGCCACGTGGATCCGCGTGGTTGCGGCCGCGAGGTATCCCAGCGCGCTGGCAGCGTCCGAACGGAATCCCTCCGGTACGAACGCCACCTCGAACCCGAGCCGTTCCGCCTCCATGACGAGGTCGGCGTCGTTCAGAGGGACGTTGATCCCCAGTCGCATGGCATGCCCCGCTCTCTCGGATCAGATCGTCGCCAGGCCATCGTGGAAGGCCGCGTTCGAGTCGCGCTGGATCCGGGGCGGACGAGGGCTGGAGCGGAACTCGACCGGACGTCCAGCGCCGCGCGACGCCGGTTCTGCTCCCTGGTACGTGTGCCGAGGACCGAAGGGATGAGGCCAGCCATGCCACACGAAGACACCGAGGTGCTGATCGCCGGCGGCGCCGTCGTCGGCTTGACCGCGGCTCTGTTCCTGGCCAGGGCGGGAGTGCGGGTGACGCTCGTCGAGCGCAAGCCCAGCACGCTGCGCCATCCCAGGGCGCGGGTGATCAACCCGCGCACCGTCGAGATCTACCGGTCGGTCGGGCTGGAGGAGACGATCATCGCCGCGCAGTCCCTGACCTCCGACCTGAGCACCAAGACGGTGATCAGGGCCAGGACGCTCAACGACGCCGAGCTGTTCTCCATGCCGATGCGCAACGAGGCGCCGGGGCTCAGCGCGGCCACGCCGTGCGACTGGTGCTCCATCGACCAGAACAGGCTGGAGGAGATCGTCGCCGACCACGCCGTGAAACTGGGCGCCGACGTGCGCTACTCCACCGAGCTGACGTCGTTCGACGACGACGGGGACGGGGTGACGGCGACCCTGCGCGACGCCGACACCGGCCGTGAGCGCCGGATCCGCGCGCGCTACCTCATCGCCGCCGACGGCAGCCGCAGCTCCGTGAGGCAGCGGCTCGGCATCGGCGTGACCGGCCCCGGCGTGCTGCAGAACATCGTCAGCCTCGTCTTCAAGGCCGACCTCAGCGGTCCGCTGCGCGGCCGGGATCTCGGCCTGGGCTACTTCGACCAGCCCGAGCCCGGCACCCGCATGATGCCGATGGACGGTTCGCGCTGGGTGTTCGTCACCCCCTACGATCCGGTCGCCGGCAACGCCGAGGGCTTCGACGACGACCGGTGCGTGGCGGTCATCCGCGCCGCCGTGGGCGTGCCCGACCTGCGCGTCGACAATATCGAGGTGCAGATCGAGCGGACCGGCGCCAAGGTGCTCGGCTACGAGGTCGCCGCCCAGCTCGCCGAGCGCTACCGCCAGGGGCGGGTGTTCCTCGCCGGCGACGCCGCGCACGCCATGCCCCCGACCGGCGCGCTCGGCGCCGCCACCGGCGTGCAGGACGCCCACAACCTGGCGTGGAAGCTGGCCGCCGTCCTGGCCGGCGACGCGGGCCCCGGCCTGCTGGACACCTACGAGCAGGAGCGCCGCGCCGTCGCCGGGCACACCATCGACTACGCCATGAAGACCATGCGCGACCGCACCAGCACCGCCGACGGCGACGGGAAGTCCGTCAGCTACGCCGCGATCATCCTGGGCTACCGGTACGACTCAGCGGCCGTGCTCCCCGAGGAGACCGGCGGCCCGCCCGCGCTGGAGCCCGGCCTGCTCGGCGCGCCGGGCACCCGGGCCCCGCACTGCCCGATCGTCCGCGACGGCGTGCCGGCGTCCACGCTGGACCTGTTCGGCGAGGGAACGGTGCTCCTCACCGGCCCCGAAGGCGGCGGCTGGCATGGGGCGGCGGCCCGCGCGGGGCTGGACGCGCGGATGATCGGTGGTGCGGAGCTGGCCGACCCCGAGGGCCGCTGGCCGCGGGCGTACGGGGTGAGCCCGTCGGGCGCGGTGCTCGTCCGCCCCGACGGCTTCGTCGCCTGGCGCGCACCCGTCCTCCCCGCCGCACTGCCGCGGGGCCCGGAAGCCGTGCTGCGCTCGGTGGCCGGCCGGATCCTCGACCGCGGCTGAGAGGCCGTCACCATGGACATCGGACTGGCCCTGCCCACGACCGTGCCGGATCTGACCGGCGAGAGACTCGTCGAGTGGGCCCGCAGGGCCGACCGGCTCGGCTTCAGCACGCTCGGCGCGCTCGACCGCATCGTGTACCCCAACTACGAGCCGCTGCTGGCCCTGACGGCCGCCGCCGCCGTCACCGAACGGATCAAGCTGGCCACCACCATCCTCATCGCCGCCTGCCGCGACAGCGCGCTGCTGGCCAAACAGCTGGCCACGCTCGACCACCTGTCCGGCGGGCGCCTGGTGGTCGGCCTCGCCTCGGGCGACCGCGAGGACGACTTCGACGCGACAGGGACGCCGTTCGCCGGCCGGGGCAAACGCCTCGACACCGTCGTACGCGAGCTGCGCGACGCCTGGTCGGAGGCGGGCCAGGGCCTGCGCCCCCCGCGCCGGCCGCCCCTGCTGATCGGCGGCCACTCGGCGGCGGCCATGCGCCGCTCGGCGCGGGTGGGCGACGGCTGGATCGGCGGCGGCAGCTCGGTCTCCCGCTACGCCGACCTGGCCGCCGGGGTGCGCGCCGAGTGGCAGCGGCAGGGGAGAGCGGAGGCGCCCCACCTGCTGGCGCTGTCCTACGTCGCGCTCGGCCCGGGCGGACGCGAGCACGCCGGACGTTACCTGCGCTCCTACTACGCCTTTATCGGTGACAAGGCGGCGCTGGTGGTCTCCGGTGTGGCCACGGACCCGGGGCGGCTGCGCGAGCTCGCCCGCGGTTACGCCGAGGCCGGCTGCGAGGAGCTGATCCTGCTGCCGTGCACGGCAGATCCCGGACAGGTTGATCTGATCGCCGATGCGGCGCTGAGCTGAGAGCTGGTGGAGTGGTGCGGGTGTTGTTCACGGCCTGGGCGTGGCCGTCCCATCTGTACGCCATGGTGCCCCTTGCCTGGGCGGCGCGCGCGGCCGGACACGACGTGCTGGTGGCCTGCCAGCCGTCGCTGACGGCCGTCGCGCGGCGGACCGGACTGCCGTGCGCCGTGGTCGGCTCCGACGTGGACTCGGTGGACCTGGTCCGCGGGTACGCGCTGCCGACCCGGCGCTTCGGCACCCCGACCGTCCCTCCTGGGCCTCTGGTGAACGGGCGCGCCCCCCGCGCGCTGCGCATGTTCCAGGCCAACGCCGAGGCCATGGTGGACGACCTGGTACGGCTGACCCGGGAATGGCGGGCCGGCCTGGTCGTGCACGATCCGACGGCATGGGCGGCCCCGATCGCGGCGGCGGCGGCCGGCGTGCCGGCCGTGCGCCACCTGTACGGGGCCGACCTCGTCCACCGCGCCCGCCGGTTCCTGCCGGAGCTGCTGGCGCCGATGGCGGAGCGGCACGGCCTGGACGACCTGGATCCCCTCGGGGCGGCCACGATCGACCCGTTCCCCGCCGGCGTGCAGGTGGAGGTGGACTACCGGCCGATGCCCATCAGGTACGTCCCGTACAACGGGCCCGGCGCGGACCCCCGCCTCGGCCACGCGGACAGGCCCAGGATCTGCGTGACGTGGGGCACGACGATGGCCCGCGTCGACGCGCGCCGCTTCCTGGCCGGGGACGCCGTCAGGGCACTGGCGGGGCCGGAGACCGAGGTCGTCGCCGCCGTGACCGCCGCGCAGCGCCCGCTCCTCGGCGCCCTGCCCGAGGGCGTACGGGTCGTCGAGGACGCGCCGCTGCACGCCGTGCTGCCCTCCTGCGACCTGCTGGTGGCGCACGGCGGCGCCGGCACCTCGCTGACCGGCCTGGCCGCCGGCCTGCCGCAGCTGCTGGTGCCGCAGCTGCCGGACCACGAGGCGCACTCCACCCGGCTGGTCCGTGCCGGGGCGGCCGAGCTGCTGCCGCCCGACGACGCGGGTCCGGCCGAGCTGCGGGAGCGGGCGCTGCGCCTGCTGCACGACGAGCGGGCCAAGGAGGCCGCGGCCCGCCTGCGCGAGGAGATCGCCGGGCGGCCCGCCCCCGCCGCCGTCGTCCCGCGACTGGAGCGGATCGCCACGGCCTGACCGGCCGAGGGCCCGCGGCCATTCCGGATCTGAACGGGATGGCCGCGGGCTGACGGTCGTCTCGTGTCCAGGGGGATGGCCGGGGGCCGATCGGGGGTCGCGGTCGCCTCGCGTCCGGGGGATGGCCGCGGGCCGACCGGCGGGCCCGCGGCGGCGGTGGGCGCGGATCAGGTTCCGCCGGTGACCTCGACGATGGTGCCGGTGATGTTCCCGTTGGCCTCCGAGCCGAGGAACACGATGGCCCTGGCCACCTCCTCGGGCGTCGAGATGCGGCCCGTGGCGGCCGAGGCGGCCACCCGGCTCATCACCTTCGGGGGAAGAGCGCGCCGGGTGGTGTCGGTCGCGGTCGCCCCGGGCGACACGACCACACTGAGGATCCCGCTCGTGCCCGCCTCGGACGCCAGGGTGCGGCTGAAGGCGTTGATGCCGGCCTTGCTGGCGATGAACGCCTCCTCCCCGGGAATGCCCGAGCGCACCGACGCCGCCGAGACGAAGACCAGCCTTCCCCAGCCGCGCGCCTTCATCGACGGCAACACCGCCTGCACCGTGTGGAAGGCGCCGTCGAGCTCCTCGCGGAGCTGGGTCTGCCACTCCGCGACCGGCACGTCCTCGAAGGCACGGGGCGGGAGGTGCGGCCCCGACCAGGGTGAGGCGTTGGCGACCAGCACGTCCACGCCGCCATGGGCGTCGATCACGCCGTCCACGGCGGTCCTGATGGAGGCCGCGTCGCCCAGGTCGTACTGCAGGGCGATCGCGGTGCCGCCCGCCCGCTCGATCTCGGTGACCGTGCTCTGCGCACCGTCCTTGTTGACCCGGTACGTGAGGGCCACCCTGGCCCCTTCCGCGGCGAACAGGCGTGCCGCCGCGCGTCCGATGCCGCTGCTTGCGCCCGTGACGAGCACGCTCTTTCCGGTGAGCCCCAGTTCCATCCGTCACTCCCTTTGATCGGCACGACGGGCGGAGCAGGCCCGCCGGGACGCCCATGCTGGCTCGCTCCCCTCGAGCATCACCTGAGCGGTGCTGGCCGTCGCCCGATCCGGCCCCCACCGATCCGCGGGCCGCTGCTCAAGCGGTGCTGGAGCGATCCTTCAGCCCTCGCCGTCAGCCTCTGCAGTCGGCGGGTCTCGAGGACCCGGCCGCCGGATCACCCGGAGGTATCACATGGCAATGGCGGTCATGCGCGACGAAGCGGCCGCGAAGGTGTTCGAGCTGTCGACGGGCGTGCACGCCAGCGCGGTGGTGCGCGCGGCGGTCCAGCTCGGCCTGGCCGACGCGGTGGACGGCGAGCCCGTCACCCTGGAGGAGCTCGCCTCGGCCGTCGGCGCGCGGCGGGACACGCTCGAACGTTTCATGCGGCTGCTCACCGCGTACGGCATCTTCGCCGAGGCGGAGGGCCGCTACGAGCACACCCCCCTGTCCCGGGCGCTGCGCTCGGACGCGCCCGGCGGCCCCGCGGGGATCATCCGCCTGGGCGGCGACTGGAACTGGATCCTGTGGGGATTGCTCGCCCACTCGGTCAGAACGGGCGAATCCGCCTTCCAGGCCCACTACGGCCAGGACATCTTCGCCTACTTCGACCAGAACAGGCAGGCCGGCGAGGCGTTCCAGCACGGCCTGTCGGTCGTGGCCCAGCGGGAGGACCCGCTGGTCGCCGAGGCGCTGCAGGTCAAGGACGGGGAGTGCGTGGTCGAGCTGGCGGGAGGCAAGGGCAACCTGCTGCGCGCGGTGCTGGAACGCCACCCCGGCGTCACCGGCGTGCTGGTCGAGACCGAGCAGGCGCTGGACACCGTCGACCCGGCGCTGCGCGAGGGCCCGCTGGCCCCGCGTTTCCGCGCCTTCCCCGGCGACTGCCAGACGGCCGTCCCCGGTGGCGGCGACGTCTATCTCATCAAGCAGACCCTGCACATGTGGGACGACGAGACGTGCCTGCGCGTCCTGGAGAACTGCCGGCGCGCCGCACCGCCCGGCGCCCGCGTGGTCGTCGTCGAGCAGCTCCTCGCGAGCGGCTCCGCCGAGCGGCGGGCCCGGCTGATGGACCTGCACATGCTCCTGGTCGCGGGCGGCAAGGAGCGCACCGAGAAGGAGTTCGCCGAGCTGTTCGACCGTGCCGGCCTCGGCTTCGGCGGCGTTCGCGGGCAGGCGGGCGACCTGCGGCTGATCGAGGCCGTGACGCCAGAAGCCTGACCCGATCATCACTCAGAAGGGAGCCCCCGTGGCAACGGACGCACCGATCAGCACCCCGGCCGACATCTTCCGGCTCGGCAGCATGTACGCGATGTCCAAGGTCGTGCTCACCGCGGTAGAGCTCGACCTGTTCACCGTGCTCAAGGACGTCGAGGCCAGCGCGGAGGAGGTGTGCGAGCGCCTCGGCCTGCACCCCCGCGCCGCCCGCCAGTGGCTGGACACCCTCGTCGTCACCGGCCTGATCCGGCGCGAGAACGGCAGGTACGGCAACAGCCCGGCCGCGTCCCGCTTCCTGGTCCGCGGCGCCCCCGCCTACGTCGGCGGTTTCCTGTCGCGCTCCGGCGAGATGCTCTATCCCGCCTGGGGCCGCTTCACCGACACGCTGCGCACCGGCCGGCCGCAGGCCAACGACGGCGACTTCCGCGAGCTCGTCGGCAACCCCGCATTCCTGGACCGTTTCCTGACCATGATGGACTCGCTCAGCGGGCACCTCGGCCCCGAGCTGGCCAAGGTCTACGACTGGACCGAGCACGACTCCGTCGCCGACATCGGCGGCGCCCGCGGCAACCTGATCTCCCACCTGGTCAGGGCGCACGTCCACCTCAAGGGCATGGTGTTCGACCTGCCGGAGATGGAGCCCAGGTTCGACGCGCACCTTGCCGGGCTCGGGCTGGCCGGCCGGGCCTCGTTCGTGCCCGGCGACTTCTTCAACGACCCGTTGCCGCAGGCCGACGTGCTGATCATGGGGCACGTGCTGCACGACTGGTCGGAGGAGGAGCGCCGGATGCTGGTCGGCAAGGCCTACCAGGCGCTGGCGCCCGGCGGGGTGCTGCTCGTCTACGACCGCATGATCGAGGAGGAGCCGGCCGACGCCGACAACCTCCTGGTCAGCCTGCACATGATCCTCACCACGACCGACGGGTCGGAGTACACCCAGGGCGAGTGCCTGGCGTGGATGCGCGAGGCGGGATTCCAGCAGACCTCCGTCCAGCCGCTCGGCCCCACCGACACCCTCGCCATCGCGATCAAGTAGGAGATCACCTTGCCGCACAGAACGCTCATCGTCGCGCACATGGAGGCCTCGCACGCCGACGCCATCGCGGGCATCTTCGCCGACTCCGACGCCACGGATCTGCCGCACCTGATCGGCGTGTCCCGCAGGACCCTGTTCCGCTTCCACGACCTGTACTTCCACCTGGTCGAGGCCGACCAGGACATCAAGCCCGACCTGGACAAGGCGCGCCGGCACCCGCTCTACCTGGACGTCAGCCAGAGGTTGTCGGAGCACGTCAGCCCGTACGACCCGAACTGGCGCGAGCCGAAGGACGCCATGGCCATCCCCTTCTACACCTGGGAGCGCTCGTGACCGAGAAGCAGGCCGGACCCCGGATCGTCCACATCGACGACGTCGAGCCCAACCGCCGCCGCGGCGGCGACCTGCGGGTGCTGCTCAGCCCCAAGACCGTGGGCTCGACCACGGGCTTCATGGGCGTGACGCTGCTCAAGCCGGGCGAGTCCGTCGCCGAGCACTACCACCCCTACTCCGACGAGTACATGTTCGTCGCCCGCGGCACGATCGTCGCGAGGCTGGACGGCGAGGACGTCAAGATGAGCGCCGACCAGAGCGTCATGGTGCCGAAGTTCACCCGGCACCGCGTCGAGAACACCGGCACGGAGGACGCGCTCATCGTCTTCCACCTGTGCCCGCTCGCGCCCCGCCCCGAGCTGGGGCACGTCGACACAGAAGAACGAGCGGGAGAGGCCTGATGTCGTCCGCCCGCGTCGTGGTCACCGGGATCGGCGTCGTCGCTCCCGGTGACCCGGGCACCAAGGCCTTCTGGGAGATGCTCACGGCGGGCCGCACGGCGACGCGCACCATCACCTTTTTCGACCCGTCGGGCTTCCGCTCCCGGATGGCCGCCGAGTGCGACTTCGACCCGGCGTCGGAGGGCCTGTCGGCTCAGGAGGTCCGCAGGATGGACCGGGCGGCGCAGCTCGGCGTGGTCGCGGCCCGGGAGGCGTGGGCCGACAGCGGCCTGGGCCAGGACGTCGCGCCCGAGCGGGTGAGCGTCAACCTGGGCAGCGCCGTGGGCAGCACGATGAGCCTGGAGGAGGAGTACGTCGTCCTGAGCGACGGCGGCAGGCGGTGGCTGGTGGACGACGCGTACGGCGTGCCGCACCTGTACGGGTTCATGGCGCCCAGCACCCTGGCCGCCGAGGTGGCGTGGAGCTGCGGTGCCGAGGGGCAGGTCGGGCTGATCTCGACCGGCTGCACATCGGGGCTGGACGCCATCGGCCTCGGCGCCCGCCTCATCCGGCAGGGCACGGCCGACGTGGTGGTGGCCGGCGCGACCGACGCGCCGATCTCGCCGATCACCTCGGCCTGCTTCGACGCCATCAAGGCGACCTCGCCCAACAACGACGACCCCGAGCACGCCTCGCGCCCGTTCGACCTGAACAGGGACGGGTTCGTGCTGGGGGAGGGGGCGGCCGTCCTGGTGCTGGAGGAGCTGGAGTCGGCGCGCCGCCGCAGCGCGGCGATCTACGGTGAGATCGCCGGATACGCCTCCCGCAGCAACGCCTTCCACATGACCGGGCTCAAGCCGGACGGCAGGGAGATGGCCGAGGCCATCCGCGCCGCGCTGGACGGGGCCAGGCTCGACCCGTCGGACATCGACTACGTCAACGCCCACGGCTCGGGCACCAAGCAGAACGACCGGCACGAGACCGCCGCCTTCAAGCGCGCCCTGGGACCGCGCGCCCACGAGGTGCCGGTCAGCTCGCTGAAGTCGATGGTCGGGCATTCGCTCGGCGCGATCGGCGCGATCGAGGCGGCCGCCTGCCTGCTGGCCATGCGGGACAACGTGGTGCCGCCCACGGCCAACCTGCACACCCCCGACCCGGAGTGCGACCTCGACTATGTGCCGCTGACCGCCCGCGACCAGCGGGTGGACGCCGTCCTCAGCGTGGGCAGCGGGTTCGGCGGCTTCCAGACGGCGATGGTGCTGGGGCGGGGAGAGCGATGAGCGCGGTGACCGGGATGGGGGTGGTGGCGCCCAACGGCGACCGCGCGGAGGACTACTGGCGCGCGGTCCTGGACGGCAGGTCCGGGCTCGGGCCGATCACTCATTTCGACGCCGGCGGCTACCCGGTCTCCTGGGGCGGCGAGTCGTCGTTCACCGCCAAGGGCCGGGTGCCGGGCAGGCTCGTCGCCGAGACCGACCGGTTCACCCACATGGCGCTGGCGGCGGCCGAGATGGCGCTGGCCGACGCCGATGTGGACCCGGCGGGGCTGCCCGAGTACGAGATGGCGGTGACCACGGCCAGCTCGTCCGGCGGCACGGACTTCGGGCAGCGGGAGATCGAGAAGCTGTGGCGGAACGGGCCCCGGCACGTGGGCGCGTACCAGTCCATCGCCTGGTTCTACGCGGCCAGCACCGGCCAGATCGCGATCCGCCACAAGATGCGCGGCCCGTGCGGCGTCGTCTGCGCGGAACAGGCCGGCGGGCTGGACGCGGTCGCCCACTCGTGCCGGTTGTTGCACGGCCAGGTGCGGCTGGCGCTGTCCGGCGGCACCGACGCCTCGTTGTGCCCGTACGGGCTGGTCGCGCAGCTCAGCAACCGCAGGCTCAGCCCTTCGGGGACGTTCCTGCCCTTCGACGCTCGCGCCGACGGTTACCTGCCGGGCGAGGGCGGGGCGATGTTCGTTATCGAGCCCAGCGACACCAAAAAGACCACATATGGCTATATAGCAGGTCACGCGGCAACGTTCGATCCCCCGCCGTGGACCGACCGGCCTCCAGGGTTGCGCCGCGCCATCGAGGCCGCCCTGGCCGACGCCGGCGCCCAGCCCGGCGACGTGGACGTCGTCTTCGCGGACGCCGCCGGGGTGCCCGAACTGGACCGCCAGGAGGCCGAGGCGGTCACCGCGGTGTTCGGGCCGCTGGCCGTCCCGGTCACCGCGCCGAAGACCATGACCGGGCGCCTGTACGCGGGCGGCGCCGCGCTGGACCTGGCCACCGCGCTGCTGGCCCTGCGCGACCAGGTCATCCCGCCCACCGTCGGCATCTCCGACCCCGTCGAGGAGTACGGGCTCGACCTCGTCCGCGACACCCCCAGGCAGGCGCCGCTGCGCGCGGCACTGGTGCTGGCCCGGGGCTACGGCGGATTCAACTCGGCAATCGTCGTCAGCGTAAGGACACGACCGTGACTCCTCCGCTCCCTGAAGGGAGCGGCTTCTCGCCCCGCTTACGCGAGAGACGACGGCCAAGCCCTGACCGATGCCCGAAAGCACAAACTCATTCCTCCCCGGAGGTGGCGGCAATGTCTGAGGTTCTGCCATTCGCGTGCTCAGACCGTGGCGGCCCTCCCGCTCCCGATTCCCCGTCGCCTGACGGCGACGGTCCCCTCAGGAGGCTCTGATGGCAGCACACACCGAGAACCAGATCGTCATCGCCGCGCCGATGGAGGTGGTCTGGAGCATGACCAACGACGTGGAGAACTGGCCGCGGCTGTTCAGCGAGTACGCCGCCGCCGAGATCATCGAGCGGAAGGGTGACACCGTCCGCTTCCGGCTCACCATGCACCCCGACGCCGACGGCAACGCCTGGAGCTGGGTGTCCGAGCGGACCGCCGACCCGGTCAAGAGGACCGTGCGGGCCCACCGCGTGGAGACCGGCTGGTTCGACTACATGCACATCGCGTGGGACTACACCGAGGTGGACGGCGGCGTCCTGATGCGCTGGAGGCAGGACTTCCAGATGAAGCCGGGCGCGCCGCTGGACGACGCGGCGATGACCGCCAGGATCAACGGCAACTCCGCCGTCCAGCTCGACCTGATCCGGCGCCGCGTGGAAGCCGCGGCCCAGACGGTGCGATGATCTCGCTGCTCATCCCGCTGTCCCTGGCCGGAGGCGGCCTGGCGGCGGGGGTCATGCTCTCGACCGTCATCGGCATCGAGCCGTACACCAAGGCCATGCCCTACGACGGGTACGTGCGCGCCATCCGCTTCCTGTGGCCGCGCTACGACCCGCTCATGCCCATCGTCAACGCCATCACCTTCCTGGCCGACGCCGCCCTCGCGGTGGTGGCCCCGTCCGCCGGCGCGCGTGCCCTCTACACCGCGGCGGCGGCGCTGCTCGCGCTCGTCATGGCCATCTCGGTCGTGAAGAACGTACCGATCAACAAGTACGTGACGTCGCTGGACCCCGGCGACCCGCCGCCCGACTGGGCCGCGCGGGACCCCAGGACCCGGTGGCGCACGTGGAACCTCATCCGCACCGTGCTCGTCCTGGCCGCGCTGGCGGCCGCCGGAGCCGGTGCGGCCACCCTGATGTGACATCGGAGAAGCCATGCGACTCAACGGCAGGAAGGCGCTGGTCACCGGCGGCGCCAGAGGAATCGGCAGGGCCATCGTGCTCGACCTGGCCAGGGCGGGCGCGAGCGTCGTCACCTGCACCAGGCAGGGCGGCGAGGCCGCGGAGACCCTGGAGAAGGAGCTGCGGGCGATCGGCGGCGAGCACCACGTCGCGACCGCCGACGTGACCGAGCAGCAGGACATCGACACCCTGGTCGGCGAGTGCGAGCGCCGGTGGGGCCGGATCGACGTCGTGGTCAACAACGCGGGCGCGATCAGCCATGTCCCGTTCGCCGAGCTGGACGCGGCGGAGTGGCACCGGGTCGTGGACACCGGGCTGACCGCCACCGCCATGGTCATCCAGCGGGCACTGCCGCTGATGGGCCAGGGCGGCTCGATCATCAACATCGGCTCGAAGGTGGCCACCGTCGGCATCCCGCTGCGTGCCCACTACACCGCGGCCAAGGCCGGGCTCATCGGCCTGACCAGGTCGCTGACCAAGGAGCTCGGCGAGCGCGGCATCCGGGTCAACCTGGTCGCCCCCGGCCCTGTCGAGACGGAGGCGGGCGTGCCCGACGAGGTTCGTGAACGTTACCGGCGACTGATCGCGCTCGGCCGGATGGGCCGCCCCGAGGAGATCGCCACCGTGGTGACCTTCCTGGCCGGCGACCTGTCGGCGTTCATCAACGGCGAGACCATCAACGTGGACGGCGGGATCTAGCGATGACTTTTCGCGTGATGTTGCGCATGCAGATCAAACCGGGCGCAGAGCGTGAATTCGAGGAGACCTGGCTGCGGATCGGCACCGCGGTCACCGAGCACCCGGCCAACGAGGGCCAGTGGTTGTCGAAGAGCGCCGAGGAGGACGGCGTCTACTACATCGTCAGCGACTGGGTGGACGAGCCCCGCTTCCGGGAGTTCGAGACCAGCGAGCAACACCTCAAGCACCGGGTCCGGCTGCACCCGTTCCGCTCGGGCGGCTCCATGGTCACGATGAACGTGGTCTACGCCATGGACCCCGTGGCCAGGACATGACCAGCCCGAGAGTGCGCGTGCTCGTCTACGCCACGGCTTCGGGGGACTCCCACGACGAGCTGGCCGACGCCTACCACCAGGTCAGCCGCGAGCTGGCCGGCACGCCCGGCCTGCTCGGCAACGAGCTGCTGCGCTCGCTCACCCAGCCCGGCGGGTTCCTGGTGCTGAGTGAGTGGGACAGCCTGGAGTCCTTCCGCACGTGGGAGGCCGGCACCCGGCACCGGCAGACGACCGCGCCGCTGCGCTCCTTCCAGGACCGCTCACGCGGGCAGAGCTTCGCCCTGTACGCCGTCACCGCCGCCTACCCCGAGGAGCGATCATGACCTACGACGCCGCACTCGCCGGCAAGCGGGTGCTGGTCACCGGCGGATCGCGGGGCATCGGCGCGGCCACCGCCAGCGCGCTGGTCGCGGCCGGCGCCCGCGTCATCGCCTGCCACCGGGGCTCGCCGGCCTCGCTCTCGTACGAGCTGGTCACCGCCGACGTCACCCGGGAGCCGGACGTGGCCGCGCTGGCCGACACCTGCGCCGAGCGCCTGGGCGGGCTCGACGTGCTGGTCAACAACGCCGGGGTGGACGGCGTCCGCCCCGTGGACAAGCTGGATCCCGGCCAGTGGCACGAGATCATGGACGCCAATCTGACCTCCGCCTACCTCGTCACCCGGCAGGCGCTGGGGCTGATGTCCGGCGGCGCCTCGGTCGTCAACCTGTCCGCGTCCGTCGCGCTGCGCGGCAGGCCCGCCAGCGCGCACTACACGGCGTCCAAGGCCGCCCTCATCGGGCTCACCCGGTCGCTCGCCCGCGAGCTGGGGCCGCGCGGCATCAGGGTGAACGCGGTCGCGCCCGGCGTCATAGACGCGGCGGGCCCCGGCGAGGGGCCGCCCCCTCACCTGCGCGAACGGTTGGCCGGCATGACCGCGCTGGGCCGGCTCGGCACCGCCGACGAGGTGGCGGCCGCCGTGTTGTTCCTGGCCGGAGACCAGTCCCGCTACATCACCGGAAGCACGCTCAACGTCGATGGAGGAATGTGATGACGTACGCCGCGATCACCTACCGGGTCAAGCCGGGGCACGAGGACGAGATCGCCGAGATCTTCCAGAACTTCCAGCGGGTCGGCAGCTCCGAGCTCCACGACGAGCAGGGCAACGAGGTGGGCCGGCTGCTCGGCACGGCCGTGTTCATCAAGGACGACTTCATGGTCCGGATCATCCACTACGAGGGCACGCTGGAGGCCGTCTCGGCGAAGATGGCCCGCCACGGCGGCGTGCACCAGCTGGAGAAGCAGCTCGCCCCCTACCTCGTGAAGGAGCGCGACACCAGCACGCCGGAGAAGTTCGGCACCTACTTCCGCGACGCCACGATGCGCTGCATCTCCCAGCTGTCCGCCGACACCAGGCCGGCGGAGGCGTCATGAGGCTCGCCGTGGTCGGACTCGGCGCGATGGGCGCGGGCATGGCCCGGCGCCTGCTGGAGTCCGGCTTCCCGCTCACCGTGCACAACAGGACGGCCGCCAAGGCCGATCCGCTGCGTCACGCCGGCGCCCGGTGGGCCCCGCAGCCGCAGGACGCCGCCCGCGACAGCGGTGTCGTCTTGCTCAGCCTCGCCGACGAGAGCGCCGTGGAGCAGACGCTGTTCGAGCGGATGTTGCCGGCGCTCAAGCCCGGCACGATCGTCGTCGACACCACCACCGTCTCGGCGGCCTACGCCGCCGAGGCGGCCGAGCGGCTGAGCGCCCACGGCGTGCGCCGGGTCGAGCTCTGCCTGATCGGCAACCCCGCCATGGCCGCGCAGGGCAAGCTGCGCCTGTTCGCGGCCGGGGACCAGCGCGACGTGGCCGAGATCGAGCACGTGCTGACGGCCATCGGAGGCGAGCTGCGCTATCTGGGCCCGCCCGGCATGGCGTGCACGATGAAGCTGGCCTTCAACCTCCTGCTCGGCGTCCAGACCGTGGCCCTGGCCGAGGCGGTGGCCCTGGGCGTGCGAGCCGGGCTCGACCGCAGCATGCTGATCAACGCGATTACGGGCAGCGCGTTCTGCTCCCCGGCCCTGGCCTTCCGCGCCGCCTTCATGCGCGACGGCTCGTACGAGCCGGCCGCCTTCCGCGCCCGGCTCATGGCCAAGGACCTGCGGCTGGCCGTCTCGGATGCGGACGCGGGAGGGCTGAGCCTCCCGGTGTGCTCGCGCGCGGTGGAACGGCTGGACGAGGTGGTCGCCGCGGGACGGGGCGACGAGGACAGCGCGGTGGTCGTGGAGACCGCCATGGCCTCGTGACCGCCCATGAGGATCCTCGTCACCGGCGGCGCCGGGTTCATCGGCTCCCACTTCGCCCGCACCACGGCCCCGCACCTGGCCGGGGAACGGATCACGGTGCTCGACCGGCTCACCTACGCCGCGGACCCGGCGAACCTGGACGGGGTCGCCTGCGACCTCGTCGAGGGCGACATCTGTGACGCCGGCCTGCTCGGCAAGCTCGTGCCCGGCCACGACCTGGTGGTCAACTTCGCGGCCGAGTCGCACGTGGACCGGTCGATCGATGGGGCCGCGGAGTTCGTCCGCACCAACGTCCTCGGCGTCCAGACGCTCATGCGGGCCTGCCTCGACGCCGGGGTCCCGAAGGTGGTGCACGTGTCCACCGACGAGGTGTACGGCAGCATCGAGTCGGGCTCGTGGCGTGAGGACGCGCCGCTGCGCCCGCGCTCGCCGTACGCGGCGGCCAAGGCGGGCGGCGATCTGATCGCCCTGGCCGACGCGACGACGCACGGCCTGCCCGTGGTGATCACCAGGTGCGGCAACACCTACGGACCCCGCCAGTACCCGGAGAAGATCATCCCCCTGTTCGTCACGAACCTGCTCACCGGCCGCAGGCTCCCCCTCTACGGCGACGGGGGCAACGTCCGGGAATGGATCCACGTGGACGACCACTGCCGGGCCATCCGGCTCGTCGCCGAGCGCGGCGTGCCGGGCGAGGTCTATCACGTGGCGGGCAGCACCCGGCTCACCAACATGGAGCTCACCGGGCGCCTGCTCGATGTCATGGGCGCGGGCTGGGACATGGTGGAACGGGTGGCCGACAGGAAGGGGCACGACCGCCGCTACTCGCTGGACGGCGCCAAGCTGCGGGCGCTGGGCTATCGTCCGCGCGTCGGCTTCGACGAGGGCCTGGCCGAGACGGTCCGCTGGTACACCGACAACCCGTCCTGGTGGAAGGACAAGACCCCGACCGCGTAGAGACGTACCGTTCATCCTTTCATCCGTTCCCGATGGCCTTCGCAGGGTCGCGCGAGTTGACATGCGCGTTGCTCTAGTGCATTTTGCAATATAAAAGGAGGCCATATAAAACTGCTGGTGATCGGTGCGACGGGCCGCACCGGGATGCATGTGCTGGAGCAGGGCGCCGCGCGCGGCCACGAGGTGACGGCGTTCACCCGCAAGCCGGAGCTCCTCGACGGGCGCGACGACCTGCTCGCCGTCGTGCGGGGTGACGCGACCGACCCGTCGAGCGTGGGCGAGGCCGTGGCCGGTCAGGACGCCGTCATCGCGGCGGTGGGCGGGAGCGGCATCGCCCGCACGTTGATCGCGACGATGCGGGCGGCCGGCGTGCGCAGGGTGGTGATGACCAGCAGCCGCTCCGTCCCCGCCACCCGGCCCCGCTTCGCCGTCGGTATGGCCTGGCTGATCTTCAGGAAGGCCTACGTGGACCTGGCGCGGGCCGAGGGCATGCTGGAAATCTCCGGCCTCGACTGGACGGTCGTCCGGGCCACCCGGCTGGTCGACAGGCCCCGCAAGGGCCGGGTGCACGTCGACTTCGAGGCCGACGCCACCGGCGGCGAGGCGATGCTGCCACGTGCCGACTACGCCATGGCGCTCCTCGACGCCGCCGAGGACGACGCCATGATCGGCGAGATGCCGGGCGTCTGCGGCGCCCGAGCCGGCGCGCCTTGACGCATCCCCCGGATCAGGGCCCACGCGGTGACGTCAGCGTCGCCGGCCTTCAGGTGGTGGGCCGACGGACTGGCCAGGGACGAGGGTGCAGGGGATGAGCAGGTGCGGCGGCGTGTCCTGGACGCCTTCGAGCTGGTCGATCAGCGCGTCGGCGGCGAGGCGGCCGAGCTGGGGAGCAGGCGCGGCCATGACGGTCAGGGACGGCTCGATCATCTCGCCGAGCTCGCGCGTGGTCGACGCCGAGATGATGGACAGATCATCCGGTATGGACCGGCCGAGCGCGCGCGAGCCCTTGACCAGCCCCGCCGAGGCGCCCTCGTTCACGAGGACGACGGCCGTCGCGTCGGGGAAGTCGTCGTGCAGCGTGCGCGCGGCCTCCCGCCCGCCGGCCGAGGTGCCCTCGACGGCGATGACGGCGGGCGGCCGGCGAACCCGCCGTCTGAGCGCCGCCGTCGCGTCGAGGTAGGCGGCCTCGGCCCGCATGATGCGGCCCGGCTCGTCGCCCGGCGCCGCCTTCGTCCGCTGGGTGACCAGCGCGATGCGCTCGTGGCCGAAGGAGCGCAGGTGGCCGACCGCCTGGTCGATCGTGGTGGCGAAGTCGATGTCGACGTACGGCAGGTCGTCGTTCTCGGTGCGGCCGATCAGCGCGAACGGGACCCGCGACTCGACGAGCCGGTCGACGCGGGAGTCGCAAATCCGCACCTCCATGAGCAGCGCCCCGTCGACGAGACCGCCGGCCAGCAGGTGTGACATCTGCTCGTCGTCGTTGACGGGCCACAACACGAGGTCGTAGCCGCGCTCGCGGGCGCCGTGGGCGGCGCTCATGACGAACTGGATCACCGTGGCGTTCGGCCGGGCCTCAAGGTCGGGGTGGAGCAGCGCGAGGATGCGCGTGCGGGAGCTGGCCAGCGCACGGGCGACGACGTTGCGCCGGTAGTCGAGCTCTTCGATGGCCGCCTCGATGCGGGCCCGGGTCTGCGGCGCGACGCGTTTGGTGCCGTTGATGACGAAGGAGACCGTGGCGATGGAGACGTTCGCCCGCTCGGCGACGTCGCGCATCGTGACCATGGATGCCGCCTCCAGGCTCGTGAGGGAGCAGCGGCGCGAGAAGCTCGCGAAGCATTGTGACTATATCCCAAGCCCTCTTCGCGACAGCGCTTGACTTGTTGTTGACATCGCGGTCCGTGCGGCGCAACATACTTCACAAGCGACCGCCGGTTAAGCGGTTTGACAGATCAGCGTCCACTGCCCAGAAACGATGAAGACCCCCTCCGTGCACGCTGCGAAAGCGCAGGCAGGCGGAGTGCCGCGGCTCCTCGTGATCAATTCCCCTATCTTCCCCGGCGCCCCTGTGCCGGACGACCGCCATTCGACGGACAACCCCGGCACACCGTTACGCCGGACGCATTTCCGCGAAAGGAACGCGCATGAACGCTCGATCCGTCACCGTCCTGGTGTGGGGCGAGAACCGGCATGAACAGACCGAACCCGGCGTGGCCGGGGTCTATCCCGACGGCATGCACAACGCCGTCCGCCGCGGCATCGAGCACTGGCTGGGGGAGCGGGCGACCGTCACCACGGCCACGCTCGACGACCCCGAGCACGGGCTGACCGAGGAGGTGCTCGCCGGCACCGACGTCCTCACCTGGTGGGGCCACGCCGCGCACGGCGAGGTGTCGGACGAGGTCGTCGACCGGGTGCACCGGCACGTCCTGGCGGGCATGGGGCTGGTGGTGCTGCACTCCGGCCACTACTCGAAGATCTTCATCAGGCTCATGGGCACCACGTGCACGCTGCGCTGGCGCAGCGCGAACGACCGCGAGCTGGTCTGGACGGTGAACCCGTCCCACCCCATCGCCCGCGGCATCCCC
>NZ_SMKP01000197.1:0-19971 GCF_004349015.1 Nonomuraea diastatica | reverse complement strand
GACACCGCCCTGGCCGCCTACGAACACCAGCACCTGCCCTTCGACCGCATCGTCGAAGAGCTCCACCCCCAACGCGACCTCACCCGCACCCCCCTCGTCCAGCACGTCTTCGCACTCCAGACCGCGGACACGGAGTCCTGGCACCTGCGGGGCCTGTCCGTGCGGCGTATCCCAGCGCACACCCAGACCAGCAAGTACGACCTGTTCATGGCGGTACGCGAAACCCCCGACGGCTCACTCGAAGGCACCGTCGAATACCCCACGGCGCTCTTCGACGCGGCCACCATCGACCGGCTCGCCCGCCACTACGTCACCCTCCTCACCGAGGCGGCGGCGCGCCCCGGCCTGCCCGTCGGGCTCATCCCCCTGCTGACCACGGGGGAGCGGGGCGAGCTCGTGCACGCACTGAACGACACCAAGGTCCACTACCCGGCAGGCGAGTGCATGCACGAGCTGATCGAGCGGCAGGCGGCCAGGACCCCCGGCGCGATCGCCGTCGAGTACGCCGACGACCGCCTCACCTACGCCGAGCTGGAGTCACAGGCCAACAGGCTCGCCCGCCACCTCCGCTCCCTGGGCGTCGGCCCGGACACGGCGGTCGGCCTGCGGCTGGACCGCTCGGTGGGCCTGATCGTGGGATTGCTGGCGATCCTCAAGGCCGGCGGTTGCTACGTGCCGATCGAGACCGACGCCCCCGAGCCCAGGATGATGGGCATCCTGGCGGACGCCGCCGCCCCCGTGTGCCTGGTGGACGCGGGCCGCGCGCCGGCGGACCCCGGACCGGTCACGTTCGTCACCGTGCACGACGCGCCCGCGGACGCGCCGGGCACGCCGCCCGAGGTGGCGCTCAGCCCGGACAACCTC
This sequence comes from Nonomuraea diastatica, assembly GCF_004349015.1. Classification (NCBI taxonomy): domain Bacteria; kingdom Bacillati; phylum Actinomycetota; class Actinomycetes; order Streptosporangiales; family Streptosporangiaceae; genus Nonomuraea; species Nonomuraea diastatica. Next base: position 19,107 of record NZ_SMKP01000197.1, on the reverse strand, counting down.
ATCTCGATCTACTACACCTCCGGTTCGACGGGCCGCCCCAAGGGCGTGGCCAGCACGCATGGCGGGTGGGTCAACCGGATGCGCTGGATGCAGGACACCTACCGTCTGCGTCCGGGCGAGGCCGTGCTGCAGAAGACCACCCTGGTCTTCGACGACGCCGCGGTGGAATGCCTGTGGCCGCTGCTGGTGGGCGGCAGGGTGGCGCTCATCCCGCCGGGGTTGCACCGGGACCCTGTGGAGATCGCCGAGTACGCCGCCAGGCACCGGGTGAGCGTGCTGCAGTTCGTCCCCAGCATGCTCACGCTGTTCCTGGAGGCGCTGGACGGCGAGCGGCTGTCGCGGCTGGGCGCGCTCAGGCACGTCATCTCCAGCGGCGAGGCGCTGAAGCCTGAGCTGCTGCGGTTGTTCCTCGACCGCTTCGGCGCGGACGTCCCGACGCTGAACAACCAGTGGGGAGCCACGGAGGTCTCCATCGACTCCACCGCGCACCGCTGCCTGCCCGCCGACGTCCACGCCCCCACCTCGGTCAGCGTCGGCACGCCGATCGCCAACAACCAGGTGTACGTGCTGGACCCCGAGCTGAACCCGGCCCCGATCGGCGTGCCCGGCGACCTCTACATCGGCGGCGACGCGCTGGCCCGCGGCTACCTCAATGACGCCGCCAAGACCGCCGGTGCCTTCGGGCCCGACCCGTTCCGGCCCGGACAGCGGATCTACCGCACCGGGGACCGCGGGCTGCTGCGCCCGAACGGCTCGATCGTCTTCCTCGGACGGCAGGACGACCAGGTCAAGATCCGCGGCATCCGGGTCGAGCCGGGCGAGGTCGAGCAGGCCATGCTCGAACTGCCCGGGGTACGCGAGGCCGCGGTGACCGTCTGGGAACCGAGCCCTGGGGACAAACGGCTGGCCGGATACGCGGTGCCGAAGCCGGGCAGCGACCTGACACCCGCCCTGCTGAGGGAGCGGCTGAAGGAGCGGCTGCCGAGTTACCTGGTGCCCGCCGCGCTGTCGGTGCTGCCGGAAATGCCCACCACGACGAGCGGCAAGATCGACCGCAGGGCATTGCCGGCTCCGGAGGACGGCGAAAGCGCCGCGAGCGCCTATCGCGCGCCCGACGGCCCGGTCGCCGAGCTGATCGCGGGCATCTGGGCCGACCTGCTCGGCCAGCCGAGGGTCGGCGCCGACGACAACTTCTTCGACCTCGGCGGCCACTCGCTCCTGGCGACCAGGGCCATCTCCCGGATGCGGGCAGAGCTGGACGCGGATCTGCCGCTCAGCCTGCTGTTCGAGGCGGCGACCCTGGCGGATGCCGCCGACGCGGTCGAGCGGGTGCTGCTGGCCGAGCTCGACGACCTGAGCGACGACGACCTCGCCCACCTGATGGAGACGGAGGAGAGATGAGCACCAGGCCCAAGGACCTCCCGGCCTCGGCCCGGCGCAGGCTGCTGGCCAACCGGGTGCGCGCCGCCCAGGCAGGCCCGTCATCGGTCATCCCGCGCCACGACGGCCCGGAGCCCGCGCCCACGTCGTTCGCCCAGGAGCGGCTCTGGCTGATCGACCAGCTCCAGGGCCGGGACCACACGTACAACGTCTACCACGCCTTCCGCATCGTCGGCCGGCTCGACCGGGCCGCGCTGCGGCGGGCCCTCGACGGGCTGCTGAACCGGCACGAGGCGCTGCGCACGACGTTCGCCCCGGGCGAGCCCGCCGCGGTGCAGGTGGTCGGCTCCGGTACGTCCATGCCGCTGGCGGAGCGCGACCTGAGCGACCTTTCGCCGGACGAGCTGGAGCGGCACGTGCTGGCGGAATGCCGGGCCCCGTTCGACCTCACCGGCGGCCCGCTGTGCCGGGCGGCGCTCTTCCGGCGCGGCGCCGAGGAGCACGTCCTGGTGCTGGTCCTGCACCACATCGTGACCGACGGCTGGTCCACCGAGATCCTGGCCGAGGACCTGGCCGCCGGGTACGCCGGCCGGCCCCGCCCCGAGCCGGGGACCCGCTACCGGGACTTCTCCGTGTGGCAGCGCGAGCGGCTGAGCGGCGCACGGCTGCGTGCCGAGCTGAACCACTGGCGTTCGGCCCTCGCCGGCCAGCCGCACGTGCTGGAGCTGCCCACCGACCGCCCCAGAGCGGCGACCTTCCGCCACGACGGCGCCGAGACCCGGGTCACGGTGCCGCCCGAACTGACCGCCAGGCTGCGCGAGCTGGCCGACCGGTGCGGCGCCAGCCTGTACATGCTGCTGCTCACCGCCGTCAGGACCCTGCTTCGGACGCACAGCGGACAGGACAGGTTCATCCTGGCCTCCTCCATCGCCGGGCGGGACCGGCCCGAGCTGGAGGAGATCGTCGGCTGCTTCGTCAACACCCTGGCGCTGGGCGGCGACCTGTCCGGCGACCCGTCCTTCGCGGGCGCGCTCTCTCGCGAGCGGGCCACGGTCCTTGAAGGGTTCGCCCATCAGGACCTGCCCTTCGAACGGCTCGTACGCGAGCTGGTCACCGAGCGCGACACCGCCCGCAACCCGCTGGCGCAGGTGTTCGTCCAGCTCGGCCGGGGCACCGGTGAGGGATGGCGGCTGCCCGGGCTGCGGGTGGAGGAGCTGGCCGTGGCCAACGACGTGGCCAAGTTCGACCTGTCGTTCTTCTTCCGCGACCGGGGCGACGACCTCGTCCTGACCCTCGAATACGCCACCGCCCTGTTCGACGCGGCCACCGCGGACCGGCTGGCGCGCCGGGCCGTGCGGCTGCTGGAGTCCGCGGCCGACGCGCCCGACGTGCCGCTGAGCGCGTTGCGCCTGCTGCCCGACGACGAGCTGCGCGAGCTGGAGGACTGGAACAACACCGTACGCGCGTACCGGCGCGGGCTGCTGCCCGAGATGGTGTCGCGGCAGGCGGCCGGGCACGGCAACAGGCAGGCTGTCCAGTACGGTGACGCCAGGCTCACCTACGCCGAGCTGGAACAGGCCGCCAACCGGCTGGCCCACCACCTCCGGCGCGCCGGCGTGGGCCGCGGCGACCTGGTGGCGGTCTTCCTGGAACGCGGGCTCGACCTGCCCGTCACCCTGCTGGCGGTGCAGCGTGCGGGGGCCGCGTACGTGCCGCTCAACCCCGGCGAGCCCGCCGACCGCGTCGCGCTCATCCTGCAGGACGCCGCGCCCGCGATGATCTTCACCCAGCGCGAGCTGCTGCCGCAGTTGCCCGGCGGCGCCACCGGGATCCACCTGGCGGCCGAGCACGCCGCCGCGATCGCGGCCATGCCGGACACGCCGCCCGAGCTGGACAGGCACCCGCACGACCTCGCGTACGTCATCTTCACCAGCGGCTCCACGGGCCGGCCCAAGGGCGTCGCCGTTCCGCACGGGGCGCTGAGCAACTTCCTGGCCACGATGGCCGAGCGTCCCGGCATCACCGAGGACGACGTGCTGCTGGCGGTGACCACGCCGTCGTTCGACATCGCCGCGCTGGAGTTGTTCCTGCCGCTCGTCACCGGCGGGAAGGTGGTGATCGCCGACCGCTACACCGCGCTCGACGGCGACCGGCTGCGCGCGCTGATCACGTCCAGCGGGGCGACGATCATGCAGGCGACACCGGCCACGTGGCGGCTGCTCGGCGACTGCCCCGAGCTGGAGGGCCTGACGGTGCTGGTCGGCGGCGAGGCGCTGACGCCCGACGTGGCCGGCCCGCTCACCGCCGCCGCGCGCGGCGTGTGGAACATGTACGGCCCCACGGAGACCACCATCTGGTCCACCGTACGCCGGATCAGCGGTCAGGACCTGACCTGCGGCGCCGCGGCGCTGCCGATCGGCACCCCCATCGCCAACACCCGCTGCCTGGTGCTGGACGCCGACCTGCGGCAGGTGCCCACCGGCGTCCCGGGCGAGCTGTACATCGCGGGGCACGGCGTGGCCCGCGGCTACCATGGCCGGCCCGGCCTGTCCGCCGACCGGTTCGTCCCCGACCCCCACGGCCCACCCGGCTCCCGGCTCTACCGCACCGGCGACCTGGTCCGCCGGCTGCCGGACGGTGACCTGGAGTTCCTCGGCAGGAACGACCATCAGGTGAAGGTACGCGGCTTCCGTATCGAGACCAGCGAGATCGACGCCAGGCTGACCGAGCATCCGGACGTGGCGCAGGCCGTCGTCGTCGCGCACGAGTTCGCCCCGGGTGACCGCCGCCTGGTCGCCTACCTCACCGCCGCGGGCCGCGAGCCGGACCCCGCGGACCTGCGGGCCCACCTGGCGCGCAAACTGCCTGACTACATGGTCCCGACCATCTACATGACGCTGCCCGACTTCCCGCTCACTCCGAACCGCAAGGTGGACCGCAAGGCGCTGCCCTCGCCGGCCGTCTCCGCCGCGCCGGTGGCCGACCAGGCGCCGCGCAGCGGGCTGGAGAAGCTCGTCGCCGAGGTGTGGTCGGACGTGCTCGGGGTGGCGGTGCCCGGCGTGCACGCCGACTTCTTCGCCCTGGGCGGCCACAGCCTCCTCGCCGTCCAGGCGATGAACCGGATCAACGCCGAGCTGGGCACCGCCATGGAGGTGCGGGCGCTGTTCGACGCCCCGACCGTGGCAGGACTCGCGGCCCGCTTCGCCACCGAGGACGGCCTGGCCGGCGACCACATCGCCGTCGTGCCACGGGACCGGCCGCCGCGGGCGTCGTTCGGGCAGGAGCGCATGTGGTTCCTGGACCAGATGTTCCCCGGCGTGCCCGACTACCACCTGCCGGTGGAGTTGTCGCTGCGCGGCCCGCTGGAGGCCGAGGCGCTGCGCGCGGCGCTGACCGCCGTACTCGGCCGGCACGAGTCCCTGCGTACCCGCCTGCGCTGGTCGGAGCAGGGCGTGCTGGTCCAGGAGATCGCCCCGCCGGGCGAGGTCGCCCTGCCCATCGACGACGTGACCGCCGCCGCCGACCCCGCCGCCGCGGCCGGGGAGATCGTCGCCGCCGCGGCCGCCGCGCCGTTCGACCTCGGCCGGGACCCGCTCCTGCGGGCCAGGCTGATCCGGCTAGCCGCCGACGAGCACCTGCTCCTGATCACCATGCATCACGCGGGCGCCGACGGCACCTCCATCGACCTGCTCAGGCGGGAGCTGGCCGCCCACTACGCCGCGGCCGCGCACGGCGCACCCGCCGACGTGCCGGAGCTGAACGTCCAGTACGCCGACGTGGCCGCCTGGCAGCGCGACCACTTCACCGGCGAGGACGAGCACCTGGCCTTCTGGCGCGCCGAGCTGGCAGGGCTGCCACCGCTGGAGCTGCCCCTGGACCGGGAACGGCCCGGGGTGCGGCGGCCCGCGGGCGCCTGTCACGCCTTCACCCTTCCCGCGGCGCTGGCCACCCAGGTCGATTCCTTCGCCAGGGCGAACGCGACCACACCGTTCGTCGTGCTGCTGGCGGCCTTCCAGACGGCGCTGGCCCGGCTGTCCGGTCAGGGCGACCTGGCCGTCACCACGCCCGTGTCCAACCGCGACAACGTCGAGATCCAGCACCTCATCGGCATGTTCGTGAACACGCTGGTGATCCGCGCCGACCTGTCGGGCGACCCCACGTTCGCCGAGGTCGTACGGCAGGCCAAGCGGCGGGTGACGGCCGCGCTGGCCCACCGGGCGCTGCCGTTCGAGCGGGTCGTGGGCGAGCTGGTCACCGACCGCGACCCGGCCAGGCCGCCCCTGTCGCCCGTGCACTTCACCCTCGACACCGCGCCGGCCAAGGAATGGACGTTGCCGGGCCTGGACGTACGCCGCCTGCCCGAACGCATCCTGACCGCTCGGTACGAACTGGCGCTGGGCCTGACCCGCACCGCCGACGGGCTGAGCGGCGTCATCGAGTACTCCCCGCTCCTGCTGGACGAGGCCACCGTGGCGAGCTTCGTCACCGGGTTCCGCGAGCTGCTCGCGACCGCGCTGAGCAGCCCGTACGCCCCGCTCGGCGGCATCGCGCGGGACGGCGGCGGCAACCCCGCCACCCCTGCGCGGGGCGAGCCTGCTCGGCCGTCCCGCGCGCCCGAGGGACCCGCGGAGGAGATCATCGCCGACGTGTGGCAGGAGTTGCTCGGCCGCCCCGTGCACGACGCCTTCGACGACTTCTTCCAGCTCGGCGGTCACAGCCTGCTCGTCGCCCGGCTCCGCATGCGGCTGCAGGACCACTTCGGCGTCGATCTGCCCATGCACGTGTTCTTCGACGCCACCACGATCGCCGGGCAGGCCGCCGAGGTGCGACGCGCGATCGAGGACGAACTGGCCGGGCTGTCCGACCACGAACTGCTCGCCTCGCTCGAACGAGAGGTCTCGTCATGACCGTCACCACCACGCCGCCGAACGGCTCCAGCCCCGCGGACCTCAGAGGCGCCCTGCTGGCGCGGCGGCTGCGCGGCGGCGGAAGCCGCACGACCACCATCCCGCCCTGCCCGGACGACGCCCCGATCCCGCTCTCGTACGGCCAGCAGCGCCTGTGGTTCCTCGACCGCCTGCAGCCCGGCGGCGTCGAGTACACCGTGCCGCTCATGTTGCGCCTGGAGGGCCCCCTGGACCAGGACGTGCTGCGCCGCGCCCTGGAGGAGATCGTCGCCAGGCACGAGACCCTGCGCACCCGTTACGTCGGCGGCCAGGAGGGCCCGCACCAGATCGTCGATCCGCCCGGACCGGTGCCCCTGCCGCTGTCGGACGCGGCCGGGCGCCTCGACCGGCTGGTGGCCGAGCACGTGTCCAGGCCGTTCGATCTGGAACGCGGGCCGGTGCTGCGGGCCCTGTTGCTGCGCCTGGCGCCCGAGGAGCACGTGCTCGTGCTGGCCGTGCACCACATCGCCTGCGACGGCTGGTCGCTGCGCATCCTGCGCAGGGAGCTGGCCGAGATCTATCCCGCGCTGCTGGCCGGCCAGGACAACCCGCTGCCCCCGCCCAGGATCCGCTACGCGGACTTCGCGCACTGGCAGCGACGGCGGCAGGCGGGCGCGGCCTTGGACGGGCAGGCCGGCTACTGGAGCACCCGGCTGGCCGGGCTGGAGCCGATGGAGCTGCCCACCGACCGGCCGCGGCCGGCGCGGCGCGACACGAGCGGTGACGCGGTCGCCTTCACCGTGCCCGCCCCCGTCGCCCAGGCCGTGCTGGCGATGGGCAGGCAGCAGGGCGCGACGCCGTTCACGACGTTGCTCACCGCCGTCTTGGCCGTGCTGGCCGTGCACTGCGGGCAACGTGACCTCGCCGTCGGCACCCCCGTGGCCGGCCGCGATCGCAGCGAGACCGAGGACGTGGTCGGGTTCTTCGTCAACACCCTGGTGCTGCGGGCGGACCTGTCCGGCGACCCGGCCTTCGCCGACCTGCTGGAGCGGGTGCGGCAGGGGGTGCTGGCCGACTTCGCGCATCAGGACCTGCCCTTCGAGCGGCTCGTGGACGAGCTGGGCGTGACGCGTGACCTGTCGCGGACCCCGTTCACCAATGTCATGTTCGTCACCGGCGAGGCCGGCCCGGATCGTACGGCCATGGGGCCGCTGGCGGTCTCCGAGCTGACGCCGCCGTCGGTCAGCGCCAAGTTCGATCTGACGATCGGGATGGAGCAGGCCGAGGACGGCTCCGTCAGCGGCCTGATCGAGTACGCGACCGCGCTGTTCGACCGGGGCCGCGCCGAACGGCTCGGCGGCCACATCACCCAGCTCCTGTCGCAGGTCGCGGCCCGGCCACGGGCCCGGCTCAGCGAGCTGGAGCTGCTCAACGCGCAGGAGCGGTCGCTGCTGCTGCGGGACTGGAACGCCACCGCCGCCCCGTACCCGGTGGCGTGCCTGCACGAGCTGATCTCGGCCCAGGCGGCCCGCACGCCGCAGGCCGTGGCCGTGCGGTGTGGCGCGGACGAGCTCACCTACCGCGAGCTGGACCAGCGCGCCAACGCCCTGGCCCACCGGCTGCGCGAGGCGGGCGTGGGCCTGGAGACGCCGGTCGGCGTGTTGTGCGACCGTTCGCCGCTGCTGCTGCCCGCGCTGCTGGCGGTGCTCAAAACGGGAGGCCACTATGTCCCGCTCGACCCCGCCTACCCGGAGGAGAGGCTGGGCTGGATCCTGGCGGAGGCCGGGGCCCCGGTCCTGCTCACCACCTCCCGCTACCGCGGCCGGCTGCCCGGCTACGAAGGACGGGAGCTCTTCCTGGACGAGCGGCCCGACGAGAGCGCCGAGCTGCCGCCCGAGTCGCCGGTGCACCCCGACAATCTGGCCTACATCATCTACACCTCCGGATCCACCGGCAGGCCCAAGGGCGTGATGATCAGCCATCGCGGCGTGGTGCACTACCTGGCCTGGTGCCGGCAGGCGTATGAGGCCGACCGGGGCGACGGCGCTCCCGTGCACTCCTCGCTCTCCTTCGACCTCACCGTGACGGGCCTGTTCCTGCCGCTGATGTGCGGCACGACGGTCACCCTGATCCCGGAGGACGAACACCCGATCGCCGGGCTGGCCGACGCCCTGTCCAGCGGGCGCCGCTTCAGCTTCGTCAAGCTCACCCCCGCCCACCTGGAGCCGCTGCAGCGCTGCCTGCAGGACGATCCGGACGCCGCCGCGGCGGCCAACTACCTCGTGGTGGGCGGCGAGCAGCTCACCGCCGAGGCGCTGGCCTTCTGGCGTTCGAACGCCCCCGGTGTCGTGGTCTCCAACGAGTACGGCCACACCGAGACCTCGGTGGCCAACGTCATCAACCTGCTGCCCGCCGCCGAGGCCACCAGCACCCCCGTGTCCGTCGGGCGCCCCATCTGGAACACCGAGATCTACATCGTGGACGAGGACCTGCGGCCCGTGCCGATCGGCGTGACCGGCGAGCTGCTGGCCGGCGGTGTCGGCGTGGCGCGCGGCTTCGTGGGCCGCCCGGGGTTGACCGCGGACCGGTACGTGCCCAACCCCTTCGGTCCCGGTCGGCTCTACCGCAGCGGCGACCTGGTCAGATACCTGGCCGACGGCACCTTGGAGTTCGTGGGCCGCCGTGACCACCAGGTGAAGGTCCGCGGTTACCGCATCGAGCTGGGCGAGATCGAGGCCGCCCTGCTGAGCCACCCGGCGGTGGCCGAGGCGGTGGTGGTGCCCTGCCGGGACGGGCTGGCCGGATACGCGGCGGCCGGCCCTGAGGCGCGGGTGGACGAGCGGGCGCTGCGCGAGCATCTGGACGCCCGGCTGCCGGAGTACATGGTGCCCGCCTTCCTGAGCGTGCTCGACGAGCTGCCGCTCACCGCCAACGGCAAGATCGACCGGGCTGCCCTGCCCGCCCCCGAGGCGAAGCAGGCCGCGGCGACGGCGGGCGCCCGCCCCCGGGACGCGCTGGAGCTGGCGGTCCTGCGCGTGTGGGAGGAGTCGCTGGGGCAGCGCGGCATCGGCGTCACCGACGACTTCTTCCGGCTGGGCGGCCACTCGCTGCTCGCCGTGCGCCTGGTCGACCGGCTGAGCTCCGAGCTCGGCCTCGACGTCGGCCTGTCGTCGTTGTTCCGCCGCCCGACCGTGCGCGGCCTGTGCGAGGCGCTGCAGGCGCCGCCCGCCGCGGACTGCCTCATCCGGATGCGGGCGGGGGAGCCGGATCGCGTGCCGCTGTTCCTGGTGCCGCCCACCGCGGGCACACCCTTTCCCTACCTGCCGCTGGTCGAGGAGCTGGATCCGCGCCTGCCCGTGTACGGCCTGCAGGCCCCCGGTTACGAAGGTGGCGAGCAACCCCTGGACACGGTGGAGGCCATCGCCGCCCGCTACGTGCGAGAGCTGCCTGACGGGCCCGTGGCGCTGGCCGGATGGTCCTTCGGCGGATCGGTGGCCTTCGAGATGACGCGCCTGCTGGAGGCGGCGGGCAGGCAGGTCCCCGGGTTGTGGGTCATCGACTCCTCGGTGCTCGGCGTGGACCGGATGGAGCAGGCGCCGGAGGTCGAGACCGGCGACGCCCTGTCCCTGTTCGGCCGGACCATGCTCGACGTCGAGCCCGCCGCGCTGGCCGGGCTGTCGCCCGAGGAGGCGATGAGCGAGCTGCTGTCCCAGGCCAGGGCCCGCGAGCTGGTGCCGGACGCGGCCATGAGCGAGGTCGTCGCCCGCATGGCCGCCGTCTACCTGGCCAACAGCCGCGCCGCCGCCCGCTACCGGTGCGGGGCCGTGCTCGACACCCCCTTGCACCTGATCCGTACGACGGAGCGGCACTCCGAGCACGGCAGGCCGGAGGTGCACACGGAGAGCTGGGAGAGCAGGACGCGCGGCGGCTTCCAGGTCACCGAGCTCGCCGCCAACCACTGGAACGTCGTCGAACCGCCGCACGCCGCGACGCTCGCCCGGATCATCGCCGCCCCGTTGCTCGGAAAGGAACACCGATGAAAGTCGACCAAGGGCACCGGCTCCTGGAGGACCTGCTCCCCCTGCCGAACACCGCGGGCAGCCGGGTGAACGCCCACCACGGCGAGATACTCCAGGGCGTCTTCCACGACGGGGAGCGGCTGCGGCGCGGCCTGGTCACGCTGCCCTGCCCGCTCTACAACACCCGTGCCACGTTCATGCCGACCGGCGACGACGGCGTGACGGTCCGTCCCGGCTGGCGGACCAAGGCCACTCGGGCCGCCGAGCTGACGCTGTCCGCGCTCGGCTGGCCGGTGCCCGGCGGGCTGCTCATACTGACCAGCGACATCCCGCTGTCGCGCGGGTTCGGCTCGTCCACCGCCGACGTCACCGCCGCCATCCAGGCGGTCGTCGTGGCCACCGGCCGCACGCTGCCCCCCGCCGCCGTGGCCAAGATCGCCGTCAGCGCGGAGCGGGCGTCGGACTCGCTCGTGTACGGCAGGCGCGCGGTGCTCTTCGCCCACCGGGAAGGCGTGGTCATCGAGGACCTCGGCCAGGACCTGATGCCGCTGGAGGTGCTCGGCTTCGGCACCAGCTCCCATGGACAGGGCGTGAACACCCTGGACCTGCCGCCGGCGCGCTACTCCTCATGGGAGATCGAGGCGTTCAGGCCCATGCTCGGGATGTTGCGGCGTGCCGTGCGGACCCGGGACGCGTACCTGCTCGGCAGGGTCGCCACCGCCAGCGCCCTGCTCAACCAGCGGCACCTGCGGGTGCCCCAGCTCGACGACATCATCCGCGTGGCCCGTGCGAGCGGCGCGGCCGGCGTCGAGGTCGCCCACAGCGGCGACATCGCGGGCCTGCTGTTCCCGGCATCCGACCCGGCGACCGCCGACCGGGTGGAGCGGGCCGGTGAGCGGCTGCGCCGCCTTGGCATCACCGAAACCTGGAGATTCAGCACGAAGGGATGATCAACCATGCGATCCGTCGCGCCCAGCCGATCCATCGTCGAAGCGACGCAGTTGCCGAGGCTCATCCGGATCGGGCACAACCTGCATGTCGCCGCGTTCGGGCTGATGAAGCTGCTGCCTGCCCGTTACATGCTCGACCGCGCCGCCGAGCGCGGCGAGCTGGACTGGGGCACCACGGTTCTGGAGACCTCCTCGGGCACCTTCGGGCTCGGATTGGCGATCGTGTGCCGTCTGCGCGGCAACGCCCTGACGATCGTGGGCGATCCCGCGATCGACCCCGGGCTGCGGCGGCGGCTTAACCAGCTCGGCACCCGCGTGGAGATCTGCGAGGACCCGAGCCCCGAGGGCGGCTATCAGCGCGCCCGCCTGGACCGGCTGGCCGAGCTGCGTGACGAGCATCCCGACCACTACATCCCCAACCAGTACGGCAACCCGGACAACCCCGCGGCCTACTCCGTCGTCGCCGAGCAGCTCTGCGAGGCCATCGGCCCCATCGACTGCCTGGTCGGGGCCGTCGGCTCAGGCGGCTCGACCATCGGCACCAGCTCCTTCCTCAGGCTCGTGTCGCCCGACCTGCACCTGGTCGGAGTGGACACGCCGGGCAGCATCATCTTCGGGCAGCCCGACCGGCCCCGCATCCTGCGCGGCCTGGGCAACAGCCTGGTGCCGGGCAACGTCCAGCACGAGAGCTACGACGAGGTCCACTGGGTGGGCCCGGCCGAGGCCTTCCACGCCACCCGCCGGCTCTACGGCAGGCACTGCCTGTTCATGGGCCCGACCAGCGGCGCCGCGTTCCTGGTCGCCTCCTGGTGGGCCAGGTGCAACCCCGACGCGCAGGTGGTCGCCCTGCTCCCCGACGAGGGTTACCGCTACCTGGACACCGTCTACGACGACGAGTGGCTGCGCGCGATCGATCTGCTCGACGCCCCCCTGGCCCCCGAGCCGGTCGAGGTCGCCCATCCGGCACAGGAGCTCGGCGGCTGGTCGCGTATGGACTGGAACCGGCGGCGGCTCCACGACCTGATCGGGGCGCGGCCATGACCGCGACCCTGCTGTTCATCGAGAGCAACAGCACCGGGACCGGCCGGCTGTTCGCCGGGCGAGCCCGCGAGCTCGGCGCCCGGCCGCTGCTGCTGGCCGCCGACCCGGACCGTTACGGCTACGCCCGCGAGGACAGGATCGAGACCCGCCGCGTCGACACCGGCGATGCCGAGGCCGTGCTGCGCGCGGCGCGGGACGTGCCGGACCTGGCCGGCGTGACCACCAGCTCCGAGTACTACGTGCCGACGGCCGCCCAGGTGGCCGCGGACCTCGGCCTGCCCGGCCCCGGCCCCGCCGCCGTAACCGCCTGCCGGCACAAGGGGCGGCAGCGCGACACGCTGGCGGCCGCCGGCCTACCCTCGCCGCGTCACGCCGCCGCCGCCTCGGCGAGGGAGGCGGTGACGGCCGCGCGGGCCATCGGCTATCCCGTGGTCGTCAAGCCGGCGGCCGGGTCGGGCAGCATGGGCGTGCTGAAGTGCTCCGACGACGAGGACGTGGCGGGCCACGCGGAGGGCCTGCTCGCCGTCACCGCCAACGAGCGCGGCCTGCCGGTCGAGCCCCTGGTGCTGGTCGAGGAGTACGTACGGGGCCCGGAGTTCTCGGTGGAGACCTTCGCCGGCTTCGCCGTGGCCGTCGTCGCCAAGCATCTCGGGCCCGCCCCGTACTTCGTGGAGATCGGTCACGACCTGCCCTCCGGACTGCCGCACACCGAGGCGGCCCGGATGCGGCAGATCGCCGAGCACGCGGTGCGCGGGCTCGGCCTGGGCTTCGGCGCCGCACACGTGGAGCTCAGGCTCACCCAGGACGGCCCGCGGGTGATCGAGGTCAACTGCAGGCTGGCCGGCGGCATGATCCCCGAGATGGTACGCAGGGCCAGCGGGCTCGACCTGGTCACCGCGCAGGTGACCGCCGCTCTCGGCGCACGCGTCAGGCTGACCCCCGTGCACGACCGGCACGCCAGCATCCGCTTCCTGGTCAGCGACCTCCCTGCCGTCCTGGACGGCACCCCGGACACGCTCGGCGCGGCCACGCGGCTGCCCGGCGTGGAAGAGATCAAGATGTACCGAGGTCGCGGCGACCGGTTGCGGCCGGCTCGCGACTTCCGCGACCGGATCGGACACGTGCTCGCCGTGTCCGACCGGGCCGAAGAGAGCAGCGCGGCCGCGGCCGCCGCCCTGGACTGTCTCAGGACAGCCATCCGGCCGCTCCCCGAAGGAGGGTCACCATGAGTACCCCAGCGACGTCGATCCCCGCCTTCTCCCCCAAGTCGTGGGACTCCGGCCGACTGAAGCGTCCAGTGTGTGCGGCCGCGCAGGAGATCCTCTTCGACCGTCACCTGCGGCCATCGGCCGAGCCCGTCGCGGCCGAGCTGCAGCTCATCAGCCAGGTGGACCGGGCGCACCTGGTCATGCTGGTCGAGCAGGGCATCGCCGCACCCGAGGCGGCCCAGCGGCTGCTCGAAGGGATCGAGCGGCTGCGCAGGGCGCACTTCGGGCCGCTGATCGACGCCCCGGCACCGCGCGGGCGTTACCTGGCCTACGAGTCGTACCTGATCGACTCGCTCGGGCCCGACGTGGGCGGCATCCTGCACAGTGGCCGCTCCCGCAACGACCTCAACGCCGCGGTGATCCGGCTGCGGCTGCGTGAGCCGTACGACCGGCTGCTGGCCGAGTGCGACCTGCTGGGCCGGCGGCTCCTGAGTGACGGGCGCAGGTACGCCTCCGTGACGATGCCCGCCTACACCCACCACCAGCCGGCGGTGCCGATCACGTACGGCCACTACCTGGTCGGGGTGGCCGCCGCGCTGGCCAGGGACATGGCGGACCTGTGGCACGCGGGGGAGGAGATCGAGCAGAACCCCCTGGGCGCCGGAGCCGTGGGCGGGACGTCCCTGCCGATCGACCCGCGGCGGACCACCCGGCTGCTGGGCTTCGCCGAGCCGCTGGCCAACTCCGTGCACGCGGTCGCATCCAGGGACGTCGTGCTGCGGCTGACGTCGGCGGCGGCGGTGCTGGGCGTGCTGCTGTGCCGCGTCGCGCACGACGTGCAGCACTGGTCCAGCGTCGAGTCCGGGCTGCTGCACCTGGCCGACGACGTGGTGGGGTCGAGCTCCATGATGCCCCAGAAGCGCAACCCGTTCCTGCTCGAACACGTGCAGGGCCGCGCCACCGTGGCACTCGGCGCCTTCACCGCCGCGGTCAGCGCCATGTGCACCTCCCGCTTCACCAACGCCATCGCCGTGGGCACCGAGGCGGTCGCGCACATCTGGTCCACGCTGGAGGCGGCGACGGACGCCGTCGTCCTGCTCCGGCTGGTGCTGGAGGGCGCCGAGCCGGACGCGGCGCGGATGCGGCAGAGCGCGGTGGAGGGGCAGACCGTGGCCACCCACCTGGCCGAGCGCCTGGTGAGCGCGGGCATGCCGTTCCGCAGCGCGCACCACCGGGTGGGCGCCATCGCGGCCGAGGCCCTGGAGACCGGCCGGCCGCTGGAGGACGTGGCCAGACAGCGCCTGCCCCAGTACGGCCCGGCGGTGTGGTCGGGGCTCGACCCCGATTCCGTCGCGGCCACCGCGAACTACGGAGGCGGGCCCGGGCCGGGAGCGCTGGACGTGGCCCTGCCCGACGTCAGCGCCCGCCTGACCGACCTGCGCCGCCGCGCGGCCCGCCGTCGCAGGCGGTGGGCCGGGGCCGCCGCCGAACTCGACGCAGCCGTGCACGACATTCTCACCACCCACCAGAGAACCGCATGAGGAGAAGAGCATCATGACCGAGCGCCAGTACACCGTGGTACGCAACGACGAGCACCAGTACTCGATCTGGCCGGCCGACCGGCAGCCGCCGGAGGGCTGGCAGGCCCAGGGGTTCACCGGGCCCAAGGACGGCTGCCTGGCACACATCGACGAGATCTGGACCGACATGCGCCCGCGAAGCCTGCGCGAGCACATGGCCGCCACCGCCCGCTAGCCCTTCCCACCGGCCGCCCCGCGCCCCGGGGCGGCCGACACCCCCGCCGCCGCGCTGTTCTCCTGGAGATCCCATGACAAGCCTGCTGCACAACCCGACGTACGACGTGATGCACGACCCCGCGCCGATCCTCACGGCGAACGGCCCGGGCTCTCCCGAGTCCTCCGGCCATGTGGAGTTGAGGAGCGACACCTTCACCCTGCCGACCCCGGCCATGCTGGAGGCCGCGTCCCGCGCCCCGCTCGGCGACGACGTCTACGGCGAGGACCCCACGGTGACCCGGCTGGAGGCCCTGGCGGCCGACCTGCTGGGCAAGGAGGCCGGCTGCCTCATGCCGAGCGGCACCATGGCCAACCTTACGGCGTTGCTGGCGCACTGCCCTCGCGGCGGCAAGGCCATCGTCGGCCATGAGTCGGACATCTACGTCTATGAGGCCGGTGGCGCCTCCCTGTGCGGCGGCATCGTCTACGACGCTCTGCCCAACCAGCGCGACGGCACGATCGACCTGGCCGACATCGAGGAGGCGTGCACGGTCGACCGTTCCGACCCGCAGATCGCGCCACCCGCGGTGATCAGTCTGGAGACCCCGCAGAACAGGTGCGGCGGGCTGCCCCTTCAGCTCGATTACCTGGCCGAGGTGGGCCAGCTCGCCCGCCGCCACGGCGTCGGACTGCACCTGGACGGGGCCCGGCTGTTCAACGCGGCGGTGGCGCTCGGCGTCACGCCCGCCGAGATCGGGCACTACGCCGACACCATCCAGGTGTGCCTGTCCAAGGGATTGTCGGCGCCGATCGGATCCGTGCTCGTGGGCGACCGCAAGCTGATCGCGCACGCCCGGCGGATGCGCAAGATGCTCGGCGGCGGCATGCGCCAGTCCGGAATGATCGCCGCGTGCGGCATCATCGCGCTCACCGAGATGACCGACAGGCTGGCCGAGGACCACGAGAACGCGACCCGGCTGGCCAGAGGGCTGTCCAGACTGCCCGGCGTACGCCTCGACCCCGGCCCGCCGGTGACCAACATGGTCTTCTTCCGCATCCGCGACGACCGGTACACCACCAGGTCGTTCATCGCCGCCGCGGCCCGGCGGGGCGTGCGGGTGGAGGAGCTCGGCCGCGGGCGCATCCGGGCGGTCACGCACGCGTACGTCGGGCGGGAGGCCATCGACCGGGCCATCGCCATCTTCGCCGATCTGCTGGCCTCGGGCCCCCGTGGCGCCGAGTTTCCCGCCCGCCATGAGAGCGCGACGATGCCGCCACGATAAGAGCACTTCGCATCGTGGGTGTGAGCGGAAACACCGGAACCAGGGAAGGACCGGATCATGAAGCGCATTCAGCTCCCCAAGCGCCCCTCAAAGCACCTGCGCGCGCAGCAGCCCGATCTTCGCACGCCCTCCGGGCGGAGGCTTCCGTACTGAAGAGAGCGGACGTGCCGGCGCGAAGGCCGGGCTCGTGAACGACGAGCCGGGCCGCTGACGTTCAGGCGAACGTCACGCCGTACGTACGGAACCAGTGGTCGAACTGCACCAGGAACCCCAGCGCCCGGACGCTGCCCAGGGTGGTGGCGGGCTGCGGGCCGCCAGGGTCGAGCAGCGCCCTGACAGCGTCCGGATCGAGCAGGTCCTTCAGCGGACCGGCCGGATCGGCGACCGCGTCGCGCACGCGGGCGCGCAACGATGCCACGTAGGCGGGGTTCTGCATGGCGGGGTAGGCGCTCTTGGGCCGGTTGACCACCTCGGCGGGCAGCAGATCCGCCACGGCGCGGCGCAACAGCCCCTTCTCGACGCCGCCGGCGCACTTGAGCCGCCACGGCACGTTCCACACGTAGTCCACCAGCCGGTGGTCGCAGAACGGCACCCGGACCTCCAGCCCCGCGGCCATGCTCATGCGGTCCATGCGCGTGAGCAGGAGAGGCAGGAAACGTGTGAGGTACAGGTGGCCGACCTCGCGCAGCCGCCGGTCGGCGGCGCTCTCCCCGCCAAGGCGCGGCACCTCCCGCATCGCCTGCGCGTAACTCTCGGCCAGGTACGCGCCGGGCCGGCACCAGGCCGCGGCCTCCGCCCCGAGCAGGCCCGCCAGGCCCAGCGGCGCGGCGCGATACCAGGGGAAGAACCCGGTGGGCTCGGCCGCCTCTCTGGCGAACCACGGATAGCCGCCGAACACCTCGTCGGCCGACTCGCCCGACAGCGCGACCGTGCAGTCCCTGGCCACCCTGCGGAAGAGCAGGTGCAGGGAGATGTCGGCGTCGCCGAGCCCCGGCAGGTCGCGCGCCCTGGTCGTGGCGTCGGACCAGGCCAGCAGGTCGGGCACGTCGAGCAGCACCTCGGTGTGGCCGGTGCCGACGTGGGAGGCGACCGCCCGGGCGTAGGGCGCGTCGAGGCTGTGGTGCAGCGTGGTCTCCTGGAAGTGTTTGCCGCTGTCATGGAAGTCGACCGCGTAGCTGCTCAGCTTGTCGCCGTACGCGCCGCCCCGGTAGGACAGGGCGCCCAGGGCCGTCACCGCGCTGGAGTCCAGGCCGCCCGACAGCAGGCTGCACAGCGGCACGTCGGAGACGAGTTGCTCGTCCACCGCGCTGCTCAGGAGCTCGCGCACGCGTCGCACGGTCGCCTCGTCGCCGTCCTCGTGTGGCCGCGCGGTCAGGCTCCAGTACGTGCGGTGGTGCGTGCCCCGCCTGCTCACCCGTACCAGCGTCCCCGGGCGGACCTCGGACAGACCGCGCAGGGGGGAGCGGCCCGGCGTGGGCGCCGACGCGGCGGCGAAGAGCTCGGCGAGCCCGTCGGCGTCGATGACGGGGGCGAAGCCGGGGTTGGCCAGCAGGGCCTTGGGCTCCGAGCCGAAGATCACTCCGTCCGAAGTCCGGGTGAAGTACAGCGGCTTCACCCCGAGCCGGTCCCGCAGCAGCACAAGCTCTTCCGTACGCCCGTCCCAGATGGCCAGCGCATACATTCCGGACAGCCGTCCGGCGAAATCCTCTCCCCATTCGAGATACGCACGCAAGACCACTTCCGTGTCACAGGCGGTGGTGAAGCGGTGGCCCTTGGCCTGCAATTCATCGCGTAATTCGCGGAAATTGTAGACCTCGCCGTTGTAGGTCATCGCGACCGCCTCCGCCACCGCGGGCTGGGCGCCCCCGGCGACGTCGAGCACGGCCAGCCTGCGGTGCCCGAACCCCACGTGGCGGGCGGTCCAGACACCGGAACCGTCAGGACCCCGACAGGCCAGCGTCTCGGTCATCGCGGGCAGCACGTCGCGGTGGTCGCGTAGATCACGCTGCCAGTCGACCCATCCGACTATTCCACACATCGCCGAACTCCTTTCCATGAGAGCGGCCTGAAATCGGTGATATGCCGAACACCCCGGTCCGGGCAAGCGACCTGCGGGACTTCCCCCTGCGCCCGCGCATCAGGGGATTTCCCCTGATTGTGTCCCGCGGCTGTTGCGGGGACCTTGGAAACATAGGGAAGTCAAGGAGGACCCATGTCCCTCAGAACCCGGCCCGGCCGCTGGACGGCCCGGACCGTAGGCGACGCGCAGCGCATCCTGTTCTGCCTGCCCTACGCGGGCGGCAGCGCGAACGTGTACCAGGAATGGCCACTGGAGATCCACGGGGCCGCGGTGATCCCGCTCCAGCTTCCCGGCAGGGGGAACAGGTTCAGCGAGCCGCCGCACCACGACATGCGCGCTCTCGTGGACGACCTCCTCACAGGCGTGCGCACGTACCTCGACCGGCCGTTCGCGATCTTCGGGCACAGCATGGGCGCGCGGATCGCGTACGAGGTCGCCTGCGCCCTGCTGGAGCGCGGCTGGCCGCTGCCCGAGCGGATCATCGCGGCCGGCTCGCCGCCGCCGCACCTGGGCCCGCCCCCCGC
>NZ_SMKP01000196.1:0-20152 GCF_004349015.1 Nonomuraea diastatica | reverse complement strand
CCGCCGCCCTGTCCACCGCCCTGTCCACCGCCCCGGGCGATCCCGCACACCCCCGTCATCCCGCGCCGCGTGCACCCGCCCGAAACTCGGCGCGGTGAACGTGGCCAGCACCAGGGGATTGGCTAATCTTCCGTCGTGCCCGCCGTGCTCGTCACCACCGACGCTCGCGGTGACACCAGCGGCGAAGACATGCCAGGCATCAGCTCGGTAGCGCGCCGCGGGAGGGCATCGCTCGCCCGGGCCGCCGCCCAACCGGGACAGGCGGCAGCACCCCCACGGCCCCCACACGGACTGTGCGATGCGTTTCCCTACTACATGGACCCGGACGCAGGTCACTGGCTGGCTTAGGGAGAGACTTCCCGCCCGCAACCTTTACTCATCGCTACTCTTCGTCACCGAACGTGACCGGTAGGTTGATTTCCAACCGGCCCGCACGGAGCGGGCCTTGGCAGCATCGGAGGACCCATGGCCAGCACCACAGCAGCTTTCGCCCCCTACGCCCAGGCGGCGGTGTCCGTGGACAAGGACGGCACGGCGGTCAGGTCCAAGAACGTCACCGATGTGAAGAGGGTGGCCACGGGCAAGTACCTGATCACTGTCGATCCGCAGATCGACGCCGGTCGCTCGGTGCCGCAGGCGACGATCCACCGCACCGGCAATTGGGGATCGGAGATCTACGTCGGGTCCGAGACGGACGCCAACGACACCAACGTCTTCCTGGTGTGGACTGGAGTGAACGCCGCCGCCAGCGACCAGCCGTTCCATTTCATCGTGCCCTAGACCTGCCCACACCCCCAGGCGCACATCGGCCGCTCACCGCACCTTGGTGAGCGGCCGTATTTGTGCGACCGACAGCGGCCGAGTCACTTGGCGGCCATGTGGTGACGGGGAGCGCATACCCTTGGCCTGCTGCCCCCGATCACCACACGCGCGTGACCCCCACACGGGCCCTTCCGCCCGGAACACCGACCGACGTCCCGTTCATCCTGCACGTGTCCTGTGGCCGTGAAGGCTGATCATTGGCACCGAAGGTTGATGACCGCTGGTTTCGTGTCACCGAAGGTCGAGTGACGCGTTGCCAGTCGCCAGGGGCGACGGTGGAGGAACTCACGGTTAATCACGGGGATCCGGCTCTTGGCGGGTTTGAGCTGGACTCCTACCACGATGGCCTGCGCTTTCGCAGCATGACCGGGTGATCACCATCGGCGGCGACTGCGCGGTCGACATCCCGCCGATCGCCGCTGCCTACGCCCCGCTATGGGGGCGCTTTGACGGTGCTGTGGATCGATGCACACCCGGACGTCTACACGCCACAGACCCTGCCGTCGGGCGCCTTCCACGGGATGGTGGTGCGCGCGCTGCTCGGAGACGGGCCGGTCGGCCTCACGCTGGAGCAGCCCCTGGCACCACAGCAAGCGATCGTCGCCGGGGAGCGGGCGGGCGACGTGTCCGAGCACGAGTACCTCGCGAAGACCGGCCTGCGCAGGTACGGCGTCGACGACCTGGAGCGCGTACTCGACGGTCTGTGCGGCCCCGTGTACATGCACGTCGACCTCGACGTCCTGGATCCCGCCGCCTTCGGCGCGACCTGCTATCCAGAGCCGAACGGCGTGCAGCCGCAGCGACTAGTCGATCTCGTCTCCCAGGTGAACGACATCATCGGGGCAGCCATCACCGAGCACGCGCCATCCAGCGACGACGTCAACCCCGGCGAGGCCGGGACGGTTCGCCGGCTGGGCGCCGCGCTGATGCGCTGACGGTCGAGTCGGTATCAGCCACGCCGTGTGCTGCTCGCCCTGGTCCAGATGCTTGCTCATATCGAGCTCCAGCCTCCCGAACAGGTTCGCATGGGTCCAGAACAGGGCCGACAGGCCGGCTCCAACGCACCCGTCGCCAAGGCCCTCACGGAGATCGTCATCGGGCCTGATATCAGCGACGACGACGCCATCGCGCCCGAGGCCACGGCGGCGGTGCTCCAGCCGATGATCGTCCTCCTGCAGGACGTTCCATGGCCGTTCCTGGGTTCCCTGCCCCGATACTCCTCGAGCAGTTTCACGAGCCGCCGACCGGTCGCCCCAACACCAGGATCATGTCACGCAAAGTCCCCCGGGATGGGATCATTCCCGGGTTAGCTCGCGGCGCGGTCGCCGAGCGGGCGGCGGCGCAATGCGGGGTCGGTCAGGGGCGCGGGGCTCCAGAGACCGACAGGGTGGTAGACGTTGGTGCCGGGCGGCACGAGCTCGTCGATCCGGTCGAGCACGGTGTCGTCGAGCACCAGGGAGGCGCCCTTCAGCAAGCCGTCCAGCTGCTCCATCGTGCGCGGGCCGAGGATGACCGAGGTGACCGCCGGGTGTGATCCGGCGAAGGCGACGGCCAGCGCCGGCAGGGTGCAACCGAGCTCGTCTGCCAGTTTCACCAGCTCCTCGACGATCTCCAGCTTGGCTGCGTTGACCGGGATGGACGAGTCGAACCGTTGTGGCGCTCGCGCGGCGCGGCCCCGCGACATGTCGACCTGCTGCCCCTTGCGGTAACGGCCGGTCAGGAACCCCCAGCCCAGCGGGCTGTAGGTGAGCACGCCCATGCCGAGCCGCTGCGCCGTGGGAAGGACGTCGCCCTCGATGCCGCGGGCCAGGATGTTGTACGGCGGCTGCTCGGTGCGGAACCGGTACAAGCCGCGCTGCCGGGCCACGTGGTAGGCCTCGACCGTCTCGTGCGCAGGGAAGGCCGAGCTGCCGAAGGCCCGGATCTTGCCCTGCCGTACCAGATCGGTCAGTGCGGAGAGGGTCTCCTCGATGTCGGTCCGGTGGTCGGGGCGGTGGATCTGGTAGAGGTCGATCCAGTCGGTGCGCAGCCGCTTGAGACTCGCCTCGACCTCGCGCATGATCCAACGCCGCGAGTTGCCGCTGCGGTTGGGCCCCTCCCCCATCTGGAAGTGCACCTTCGTGGCCAGCACCACCTCGTCTCGCCGGCCCTGCAGCGCCTTGCCCAGGATCTCCTCGGATTCGCCCGCCGAGTACATGTCAGCGGTGTCGACGAAGTTGATCCCGTGGTCGAGGGCGGTGTGGATGATGCGGATGCTGTCATCGTGGTCGGGGTTGCCGGCCGAGCCGAACATCATGGTGCCGAGGCAGTGGGTGCTGACCTCGATACCGGTGCCGCCGAGGATGCGATATCTCATACTTCGGAACCGTAGAATCTAGAGCCGACTCTAGGTCAAACTGGGCCACATGTCGGCTTTGAGCATCGGCCAGGTTGCCGAGCGCACCGGGCTCAGCGTGCACACACTCCGGTTCTACGAGCGGGAGGGGCTGCTGGCCCAGCCGGTACGGCGGGGAACCGCAGGGCACCGGATTTACAGCGAGGGTGACGTCGACTGGCTGGGCGTTTGCATTCGGCTGCGGGCCTCCGGCATGCCCCTGACCGACATCCGGCGCTACACCGAGCTCGTCAGGGCGGGCCAAGGCAACGAGGTGGAACGGCTGGAGGTGTTGCGCGACCATCGGGAACGGGTTCTCGCCCAGATGCATGAACTCAACGAGTGCCTCAAGCTGATCACCCACAAGGTGGCCGTCTACGAGGGTCGTCTGGGTTTGCGGGACGACTTCACAGATTGTGCGCCCTGACCTTGGCAAGGCGAGCACGCCATCAAAAGGACCATGATCGCTATATCCGGCCTGTAGCTGGGAGCGCCGGCGGCGAGCGCAGAGGAGCATCGGAAGGCGCTCGGCCTCGCCAGATGGGCCGCCGAACTGTTCGACCAGCTTGTCCACCCGCCGCGTGGAGACGCCGAGCGGTGGTAATGGACATCGGGGGCCTCCGGTGTGTGGTGACCAACGGCTGCCGGTCTCTGGCCTTGGCTACGAACGGGCTCGACACCATTCGACATCACCGCAGAACAGAATCGGCCTGGTGGCGCCGCCGCCAGTACCTCGCTCACCGTCCGCGAGACGACCATCACAGGCCCTGATGCGGTAGCGGAACGAAAAGTCGCGCTCAGCCCCCCTCCACCGAGCGGCCGAGCGTGACTGGTGGTGGCGCGCGCGGGCCCCGGGGACGGGTGCCGCAGCGGCAACAGATCACTACTCGGCTCCGCTGTCACATTCGGGGGCCCGGCGGTGTCTTCATGTCGAACAGCCACGCACACCTATAGGGAGAACGTCATGGCGCTACGCCTTCCTAAGGCCGAGCTTCCCGCCGACCTCAAGGACAACATGATCAGGCAATTCGGTAGCGTGCCCGAGAACGTCGAGGTGCTGTGGAACAGCCCCGCACTCGCTCGTGACAACTTGGAGTTCGGCGGCAAAGTAGGTGCATGGAGTGCGGCCGACATGAGCCTCAAGTCGTTCGCGCACATGGCCGTCGCGGCACAGATCGGCTGCAGTTGGTGCCTCGACGTCGGCTACTTTCAGGCACAGAACGACGATCTGGACCTGGCCAAGGCGAGCCAGGTGCCGCGCTGGCGGACCTCGGATGTGTTCACCCCGCTGGAGCGGGACGTGATGGGGTACGCCGAGGCCATGTCGAACACGCCGCCGACCGTCACCGACGAGCAGTACGCGAGTCTGCTGGAGCGGCTCGGCCCTGCGGCGATGGTCGAGCTCACCGCGTACATCGCCTACGTCAACCTGGCGACCAGGGCCAACGTGGCGAACGGGGTCACCTCGCAGGGCTTCTCCCAAGCTTGCGAGATTCCGCTGGCCAAGGTCCCGGAGAAGTCCGGCGCGGCGTCGACGGCGTGACCAGGGACACGATGACCGAGGACCCGTTCCTCACCCACCGCAGCCTGCTGTTCACCGTCGCCTACGAGACGCTCGGGTCGGCGACCGACGCGGAAGATGTGCTGCAGGAGTCCTGGCTGCGGTGGGCCGGTATCGACCACGCGCAGGTGAGCGCCCCGCGGGCCTATCTCGTCCGGCTCGTCACCCGGCAAGCGCTCAACCGCCTGCGCACGCTGTCGCGCATCCGCGAGGACTATGTCGGCGAGTGGCTGCCGGAACCGCTGCTGACCAGCCCTGACGTCGCCGAGGACATCGACCTTGTGGAGAACGTCTCGATCGCGATGCTGACTGTACTGGAAACGCTCACTCCGACGGAACGTGCGGTGTTCGTGCTCCGCGAGGTCTTCGAGATGCCCTATGGCGAGATCGCCGAGGCCGTCGAGAAGTCCGCGGCCACGGTGCGGCAGATTGCCCGGCGGGCCCGCGACCGTGTGGCTGCCCGGCAGCCCCGGGTGCGGGTGAGCCAGTCGGAGCAACAAATCGTGGTGGAACGGTTCCTGGCCGCGGTGCGGAGCGGGCAGGTGAAGGAGCTGATGGAGGTCCTGGCGCCAGACGTGGTCCTGATCGTCGACGGCGGCGGGCTCGCGTCCGCCGCCCGGGCTCCGATCCATGGGGCCGAACTCGTAGCGGAGTCGCTCGCGCGCCCGAACCGGACGGTGTCGGCGGTCTGGCTCAACGGCGCGCCCGCCGGCCGGATCGAGACCGACGGCCAAGTGGCTGCGGTGAGTCTGGTGGTTGAGAACGGGCGGGTGAGCCGGATCCACGCGGTGGCGAACCCGCAGAAGCTGAGGCGGCTTGGGGAGCCGACCAAACTCGTCAGATAGCCCCCGCTACTACGTCGTCCAGTCCGCGATCGCGTCGTTGCAGGCCCGCGAGCGGATCGACTGGCCGCAGGTCGCGGAGCCGTACCGGCGGGCCGGCCTCACCGGCTCGCCGGCGGTCGAGTTCAACAGCGCCGGGGCGGTCGTCCATGGCTGGCGGTCCCGGCACGGCGCTGCGCGTCGTGGACCGCCTCGACCTGGACGGTTACCTCTCCCACTCCACCCGCGGCGCGCTGTTGTGCCGCCTCGGCCGGACGCCGGGGCCCGGATGTCCTACCGCCGCGCCCTCGACCTGACCCACCTCGACGCCCGAGCGGCGGTTCCTGACCTACCGGCTCGAACAGCACCGAGTCCCTGGGCGTGGGGTGTCCCCCGGGAGGCCGCCCGTTCGTCGTCCGGATATGAGCGACAACTCTTCCGGAGTTCCGTGCGGGCGGCACCAGCCGCGTCGACGCAGGCCAGACGGCCGGTCTGGACGTCTCCTCGGCCGTCATCGGCACCGGCACCTGCGCCTTCAGCTCTGACCGGCACCGACGCCACCACCACGGTCCTGCGCTCCTCTCGGGACACCAGCGTACGTACAAGATCTGGATTACCACGCGACATCGAGCGCCTATTCGGGAGCTTCCATGCGTCACATCCGTCTACCGGCCGCGATCACCTCGCTGCTCCTGGTCCTGGGCCTGGTCGCTCCGCCGCCCGCTGTCGCGTCGGCCCTCGCCCCGTCGAGGATCGCCCAGGTCACGGCCCAGACCGCAGCCAACCCCTCCGCTTCCGAACTGCGGGCGATGTTCGGCAACTACGGCAACAGCGGCGGCCACTGGACGGGCGGCGACTCCACCGTCTCGGTGCCGCTTCCCGACGGCCGTACGGCGTGGTTATTCTCCGACACCTTCCTCGGCGCGGTCAGCAGCGACTACTCCAGGCCGCAAAACGCCCCCTTCATCAACAACTCGATCGTCGTGCAGCAGGGCTCCGCCCTTGGCCCCACAATCCACGGCGGGAGCAGCGCTCAGCCCAAGTCGCTGGTGATCGCCTCAGCCGCCGACGAGTTCTACTGGGTCGGCGACGCGACCGTGGCGGGCGAGGAGTTACGGGCCGTCTATGGGAAGTTCCGCAAGACAGAGGCGGAGGGCCCGTTCGCCTTCGAACGCGTCGGGACCTCGCTCGTGACGTTCGCCCTGCCGGGCCTGACCGTCTCGTCGGTCCGTGACCTGCCGTTGGCAGGGCCGGTGGGGTGGGGCTCGGCCATCATGGAGGACGGCACGTACACCTATGTCTACGGCAGCGAGTCGGCCGAGGGGCTGAAGTTCGGCCACGTCGCCCGGGTCACGTCCGGTGATCTCGGCGGCGCTTGGGAGTTCTGGACAGGGAGCGGCTGGTCGGCGCAGGAGTCGGCGTCGGCTCGGTTCATGAGCGGGGTCCCCGAGGGCATGTCGGTGCACAAGAGCGGCAATCAGTACGTTCTGGTGACGCAGGAGAGCCACGAGCCGTTCAGTCACTGGCTCGTCGCGTATGTCTCCGGCTCCGCGACCGGCCCGTTCACCGGCCCCATCTATCTGGAGAGCGCGCCGGAGCCGGAACTGAGCGCGTACAGACAGTTCATCTACCACGGCCGGGCCCACCCGCAGCTCTCCGATCCCGGCGAGCTGTTGCTGTCCTACGACGTCAACACCATCGAGAACGCCGATCACTACAAAGACGTCCGCATCTACCGGCCCAGATTCCTGGAGGTGCCCTGGCCGCCCCCGTCGACCGGCGGCCCCGCGGCGCCGTCCGGCGTGCAGGTGAAGGTGTCCAGCGAAGGGGTCGCCACGATCAGATGGACGCCACCGGCGGGCGACTCGCTGGACTACTGGGTCTACCGCAAGAACCTTGACAACGGTCAGACGCACTTCGCCCGTACCGGATATCCCACCCAGGAGCGAAGCCTGCGGGACGGCGGGTTGTCCCCCGGCGTCAACTACGCCTACTACGTGCGCGCCGTCGCCGCCAACGGGGTGGAGGGGGCGCCGAGCGCCGTGGTCACCACGCGCGGCCGCAGCTCCGTTCCGCCCGCGCCGACGAACCTGCGCGTCACCGTCGGGACCGTGGGCGACGCCACGCTGACGTGGACCGCGGCCGAGGAGGAGGTGGCCTACCTGGTGCACCAGCGGGATGTCACCGCAGGCGAAACCCTCTTCACGCAAGTGCCGGTGGAGGAGGCGGAGGCCACCACGCAGAAGATCGAGGGGTTGGAGAGCGGCCACGAGTACGAGTTCAAGGTGAGCGCCGCCAACACCGTGGGCGAGAGCCTCTCGAGCAACGTCGTGACGACGACGGCGCGGTTCGCCACACCCGCCGCGCCCACGGGCCTGACGGTGACCGCCGAAGTGGACGCGACGGTCACCCTGCGCTGGACCGGGTCGGCCACCGGCGATCCGGACACGTACCAGGTCTACCACCGTCCCGCGGGCACCACCGAGTTCACGCCGCTCGACCTGCCCAGCGACACGACCACCCTGCGGACCAGGCACCTCAGCTCGGGAACCACCTACGACTTCAAGGTTGCCGGCGTCAACGCGGGCGGCGAGGGGCCGGCGAGCAACGTGGCGAGCGCCACGGCCGTCATGCGACCGCCCGGCGCTCCGACCGGCCTGACCGCGACCGCCGGGACCGACGGCACGATCAAGCTCACCTGGAAAGCGGCCGAGCGGGCGGGTGCGTACTGGGTCCACCGGCGCGACGTCACCTCAGGGCAGACGGACTTCGCCAAGTCGGACGCCCCCGTCGAGACCACGACCGCCACGGTGGACCGGCTGATCAGCGGCAACACCTACGAGTTCAAGGTGACGGCGGTCGGCGACGGCGGCGAGGGCCCGAGCGGCGACGTGGCGAAGGCGGTGGCCGACGTGCCGCCGCCCGCCGCGCCCACCGGCGTCGCCGCGACGGCCGGCGACGGGAAGGTCACGCTCACCTGGCCGGCCGTGCAGACCGCCGGTACGTACTGGGTCTACCAGCGCGACGTCACCGCCGGGGAGAGCACGTTCGTCAAACTCGCCTACCCCGCGTTCGAACCCCGCGCTGAGCTGGGCCTGCTGACCAACGCGCACACCTACGAGTTCAAGGTGTCCGCCGAGAACGCGGGCGGCGAGGGCAAGGCGAGCGCGATAGTGAGCGCCCGGCCAATGCCGCCGCTGCCGCCGAAGGTCACCGGGCTGACCGCGACCGCGCAGCCCGGCGGGCAGGTCGACCTCACCTGGACGGCCATCGACGGCGCCTTCTACTGGGTCTCCTATCGCGACGTCACCGCAGGCGAGACGGCGCTGCGGAGGTTGGAGTATCCCGCGACCACGGCGCAGGCCCGGGTGGGGCCTTTCACGGGCGGGCACGAGTACGAGTTCGCCGTCGCCGGGACCAACGCGGCCGGCGACGGACCCTTGTCGGACCGGGTACGCACGACCGCCACCTCTTCCGCCACCTCTTCCGCCACCGCGGCCACCGCGGCCACCGCGACGTTATCCAGCCCAACCTCCCCCGCTCCAGCCGCGCGCCATGGACTCGCCAGGGCCGCGGCCGACTCTCTCCCCAAGCCGCCGACCGGCCTGCGGGTCGACGGCACCGGCGATGGATATGTCCGGCTCGAATGGAACGCGACCCCGTCCTTCCCCGTCTACTACCAGATCCACTTCAAACCACATGACCGCAGCGGCTGGTACGTCCTGCCGGACACGACCCCCGCGACCGTGACCAAGAAAATGGTGACCGCACCCCTGTGGAACCACTTCTGGTACGACTTCCGGGTCGTCGCGGTCAACGGCGTCGGCGCGAGCAGCCCGACCAACACGGTCACAGCCATGCCAGGTCCCGGCCTCCCCCTGCCCCCGGCCGATCTGGTGTTCCTCGGCACGGGCAACGGCTATGTGGATCTGGCCTGGACTCCAAGTCCGACCGGTCGCGTCTACTACTGGTTGTTCTTCAAATCGGCGAACACCAGCACCTGGTTCTATTTTCCGCTCCCGACCCTGAAGACACGGACGCGGGTCGGCTATCCCCTGTGGAACGACCAGCCCTACGACTTCAAGGTCGTCGCGGCCAATTCCTTCGGCCAGAGTTCGGCGACCAACGTGGTGCGTGGCGGGCCGAAACTGTCCCCGCCGCAATCACCCACCGCCTTACGCGCCGAAGGCCACATAGGATACGTCACACTCAACTGGAATCCCAGCTCGACCCGCGACGTCTACTACTGGCTCTACTACCGCAGGGCCGACCGCACCTCCTGGAAGCGGGCGAGCTATCCCATCGTGAAAACTTCGATCACCTTCAAGTACGTTCCGTGGGGCGACTACGACTTCAAGGTGACGGCGGTCAACAGGGCGGGTAGCGCGGACAGCAACGTAGCCTTCGCCACGCTGTGGACCAGCAAACGCAGCCTCATGTACCTGATGACCCTGAACACCAAGGCCAGCCGCGACATGTTCTGGGCGGCGCGGCACAACGTCCGTTACGAGAGTTACAACTTCAACTGGAACACGGACGAGTGCAGTCACTCGCAGACCCGTCCACCGGTGCCGTCGAAGAGCATCGGATGGCCAAAACCGGTGGACTTCACCAGGGCCTGCACTCGCCATGACTTCGGATACCGGAACTACAAGCACGTCGGCTGGGACGGCTACGCCAAGAAGATGTATGTGGATCGGCTCTTCCTCGCGGACATGCACCTCGCGTGCGACAACCAGTTGCCGCCGAATTACAACGAGAACTGCCGGGCGCTTGCCTGGGTGTACTACATATTCGTCTGGAAGTATGCCCCCTGGTGATGGACCGGCGTGAGATCTTCTGAAGAGAACGAGCGGTTGCGGGGTGAGCTGCCGCGGGTTGGTTGGAGTGCGCCTGCCGAGAATCACATCCATGCGGGACTGTAAACCTCACGGCGGATCTGATGATCAAGGAAGAGGCACTTGATCTCCGAGACCACCGTGGAGTCGCTGTCCATGAACGAACGGCCTGCCGAGCTGGACCGGTCGATGAGGGACGAGCAGCTGATCTCGATGCTCGTGGATCGAGCCGGTCGCGTCCGGGATGCGGTGTAAATAGATCACGAGCGTAGGTTCCGTACTGAACCGCCAAGTTCCGTACGAAGGAGTCCCACGCTCGCGACCCGTCGAGTATCGCCTGTCCAGGCCATCCGTGCCGAGATCGACGCCCTGTTCACCGCTGATCGCGACCTGGCCGAGGTCCTCGAAGACGTCGCCCGGCTCGGCGCCCGGCTGATCATCCAAACCGCGGTCGAGGCTGAAGTGGAGGCGTTCCTCGGCCGCGCCCGCTACCAGCGCGCCGCCACCGTCACCGCAGCCGACGGCGACGAGGAAGCCGTGGTGCGGCCCAGCCACCGCAACGGGCACTGCCCGACCACGAAGGAGCACGTGTGTCACGGTCGCTCCGAACGTGCGGTCGGTCAGGAGAAGGTGCCCGCCGCCGAGCTTCGGGTCCACTGCTGGTTGGTGCCGCTACCGCAGGTGTACTGCTGGATGTCGGCGCCGTCGGCGGTCGAGGCTCCGGACACGTCCAGGCATTTGCCGCTGTGCCGGGCCTTGAGCTGGAAGTAGCTTCCGGTAGCGGCCCACTGCCACTGCTGGTTCGTCCCGGTGCCGCAGGCGTACTGGATGACGTTCGCGCCGTCGGCGGTCGAGGCTCCGGCGACGTCCAGGCATCGGCCGCTGTTCTGGTTCACCAGCCGGACGTAGCCGCCGCCCGCGTCCTGGAACTGCCACCGCTGGTTGCCGCCGCCGTTCCACGGATACTGTTTCACCTCGGCGTTGTTCGCCATGGAGGCGCTGACGACGTCCATCACCTTGCCACTGTGCCGGGCCGTGATCCGGTACGACGGCGTGGCGCCTGAGCCCGTGATCACGCCGGTGGCGACATCGATCGTGATCTGCGGGTGCCAGCTCAGGCTCATGCTCGTCGAGGACGGGAACGTGATCGGCAGCCACACGTACTGCGAGTCGTTCACGCGGCCGCCCCACGCGCCCGCCCACCGGTCGCCCATGTAGAGGTAACTTGTCGTCAAGGTGCCCTGCACCGGCAGGACGTAGGCGGGCTGGGAACCGAAAGTCGTGCCGTCGCCCACGTTGGTCCATCCGGTCCACGGGCCGGAGACGCTGGCGGCTGTGGCGTACCTCGCTTGGTTGGGGCTCCATCCGGTGGCCGCGGAGGTCAGGAGGAAGTACGTCGAGCCCCGCTTGAACATCGCGGGCGCCTCGCGGTGAGCGTCGTTCCAAAAGTTGCCGACCAGTGAGGCGACGTTCAGGTAGTCGGCGGTGAGCCGGTAGATGTGCAGGTCGTAGTTCTCGTCCGCTGCCGAGATCATGTATGCCGTGCCGTTGTCATTAAAGAGTGTGATGTCGCGTGACATGTGCTGACCCAGTGGCCGGAAGCTGCCGTGGTAGGTGTAGTCGCCGTCGATGGTCGCCGAAGAAGCGACGGCGGCGCGCGCCTCGCCGTAGTCGGTTCCGTTCTCCTTGTGCATCCACATCACGTAGCGGCCGGTGGAACTGTTGTAGATGACCTTCGGCCGTTCAATGTTGGCGACGTTGAGCTCGGGGTTCGACGTACGGGTGAGAACGTCCCGGCGGAACTCCCAGTTCAGCAGGTCGGTCGACCGGTAGACGGAGACGGCGCGGAAGGTGTTGTCGGGGTTGCGGTTTTCGCCGAACCAGTAGGAGTAAGCGCCGGCCTTCAGCACCCCACCGCCGTGCGCGTGCACCACGTTCCCCGCGGTGTCGCGGAACTGGGTGCCGTTGGTGATGGTGATCGAGGCCGCCTGGGCGGGCGCGGCCGGCTGGGCGACGAGAGCGGCGGCGATCAGCAGGACGGCGCTGGCCGCCCGGTGTAAGGCTGGTCCCATCGTTCTCGGCCTCCTAGTACGTGATCCAAGGTGACGTCCTGCGGCTCGGCCAGGGCCAAGCCGAAACCGAGAGGGTCGATGCGTAGCGCATAGTTCGCGTGCCGTTGGTCAGGTCCCACAGGCGGATGTACTCGTTGTCCTGGTTGAACACCCTTCAGCTCGGTGACCAGGACCGTGAACGTATCGTCCTACTTGGGCAACATGTACGGATCGCGCAGGCCCTACGCGGCGAGCTTTGGACGCAGGGACACGGGACCACCCTCCGAAACCCGCGCCAGGAACGTTGTTAGCGCTAACAAGGATGCCGTGGGCCCAACGAAGAACATTGGGCAGGACCCCCTTTGGGACGGAGACGACTGGATTGCGGGCGATGTTTCAAGCGTCTTGCCGCAGAGTGTTTACGCAACCATCGGGCTTGTCAAGAAGCAGTCAAGGGAAAGGAGAATGCGCTTTCCGTGTGCTTGAACAGGCATTGACCGATCTGCTGCGACCGCTCACACTGGTGGAAACCTCGACGCGCACAGGCGCGTCCTCGCCGTCACCGATCAGATGTCACGCGCATCGACGTCGCGCTCGGCGGCGCTTCCCCGATGATGTTAGCGATAACATCTGAGCTACAGGAGACTCGCATGACGGTCGGCAGATGGGCGGCGATCACGGCCACGTGCGTTCTCGCCTGCTGCGGTGCGGTAGCCACGGCCGCGCCGGCCTCCGCCGCGACGCTGCCGACAGGCGCCCGGTCGCTGGAGTCGGTCAACTATCCCGGCCGGTACGTCCGGCACGCCGGCGCGCTCGGTCGCCTCGACCCGGTCGGCACCACCGCCGCGGCCCAAACGAAGCTCGACGCGACCTTCACGATCGTCAACGGCCTCGCCTCGCCGTCCTGCTATTCGTTCCAAACCAGGGACGGGCTGTTCCTTCGGCACCGCGACTGGCGACTGCGGGTGGACGCCAACACCGGCGACGCGTCGTTCCGCGCCGACGCCACGTTCTGCGCGGCCGAGGGTTCCGAAGCCGGCTCGGTGTCGCTGGCCTCCTTCAACTATCCGAGCCGCAGGATCAGGCACCGCGACTTCGAGCTCTGGCTGGACCCTTACCAGGACACGGCGGCCTTCCGAGCGGACAGCTCATTCCGGATCGCCGTGCCCTGGACGCCGAAGACGAACCGGAACCCGGTCATCCCCGGCCTGTTCGCCGACCCGCACATCATCGCGGCCAACGGCCGCTACTACCTGTACGCAACGACCGACGGCTACGCGAGTTGGCGCGGCACCTACTACAAAGCGTTCTCCTCGGCCGACCTGGTGACCTGGACCGACCACGGCGTCATGCTCGATTACGGCCCCGATGTGTCCTGGGCGGACGACTCGGCCTGGGCCCCGGCGGTCGCGGCGGCGAACGGCCGCTACTACCTGTACTTCAGCGGTGGCGCGGCCAGCGGGAACACCGCCAAGCAACTGGGCGTCGCGGTCTCCGACTCGCCCACCGGCCCGTTCCGAGATGCGCTCGGACGACCGCTCGTCGCCGCCGGCCAGTACTCCGGCCAGGCAATCGACCCGATGGTCTTCACCGACGACGACGGCCGCTCCTACCTGTACTGGGGGCAGGGCGCCGCCCGTGTCGTGCCGCTGAACGGAGATATGACCTCATTTGATCCCGCACAGGTGCGCACGATCACCCCCGCGGGTTACAACGAGGCACCGTTCGTGTTCAAGCGCAACAGGATCTACTACTTCATGTGGTCGGAAAACGACACCCGTAGCGAGGACTACCGGGTGGCGTACGCGACC
Organism: Nonomuraea diastatica; assembly: GCF_004349015.1. Lineage (NCBI taxonomy): Bacteria > Bacillati > Actinomycetota > Actinomycetes > Streptosporangiales > Streptosporangiaceae > Nonomuraea > Nonomuraea diastatica. The sequence continues at coordinate 5,874 of NZ_SMKP01000196.1, read as the reverse complement.
GGGCCGAGCCCGCTGGGACCGTGGACGAAGCGAGGCGTGGTATTGCAGAAGCGGCTGGAGGCCGGCATCAAGGGCACCGGGCACCACTCGGTCGTCCATGCGCCGGGCACCGACACCTGGTACGTCGCATATCATCGGTTCGCCGTGCCGGCGGGCAACGGGACCAACCGAGAGGTGGCCGTCGACCGGATGGCATTCGCCGCCGACGGAACGATCCGCCCGATCACGCCGACCCTTTGAATCGCCTCGTGCATCGGTTCCGCGTCGTTGGCCTTGAACCATAATGGCTTCTGACGCTCCTACGTGTCAGGAGATCTGTCGTTGGCGAGCGTTGCACTCCATTCCTTCAAATCAACGGCTGGTGGGCTCCCACACGCCGTGCTGGCCGCCGCACCGGCCGCGACCACTGCGCGGGCAGGGACGGGGGTTGCCACCGTCGCAGGATGTCATCCGTAACGTTTCACGCCGCCACGGACCGGAGGGGCGTCACGCCGTCGCACGTCCTTCCAGCTGAAACGTTCAGGCAGACCCATGGGGCACGATCGATGGGGATGGCGTTCTCATCGTTGACGAGCCTGCGGGGCTCAATCCTTGGATGCGGTGCCCGACCTGCGGCTTCTTGATGGTGTCAGCTGGCGATCCGGTGCCCCCACAGGATCTCCCTTGCTCGGCGGGCCCGGCGGAAGTCCGCCGGGCCCGCCGGGTTTCTACGGCGTCGTGACGTCGAGGTAGTCGATGTTGGGCAGGCCGCTGGCCGTTGTGGGGTTGAACCTGATGGTGTTGCCGCCCGCGTTTAGCGTGACGGTCAAGGTCTTGGTGACCCACGTGGTCCACGCGCCGGTGCCCTCGAACGACGGGGCCTGCGCCGTCGAGCCGTTGACGATCAGCGAAGCCGGCCGCGCGGTCGCGACACCGTTGGCGAACCGGACCCGCAGCGTCGCGGTGCCTGCCGCGCTCGCGTTGACTGTGAACTGAGCGTAGGCGCCCACCGTGTTGTTGCCGTTGCAGAATCCGGTACCTGAGTAGCCCGACCAGTTGGAGTCGATGGTGCCCGTGCACAGCGCCGGCGAGACTTCCGCCTCATAGGTGGTGGCCGACCCAGAGCCGCCGATGGCGCTCATGATGGCGCCGATGATTCCCGATTGGGTCACCGTGTTGGCATTTCGATTGAACAGCCCAAAACCGTACTGACCATTGAAGCCATTGTCCCAGTAAATAGTGGCTGCCCCGTACTTCTTAGCGGTGGCCACCATAGTGTGCGCGAAGTCCGCACGGTACCTGTTGTTCGACGAATCAAAGGATGACTTATCGATCGAACCGTATTCACCAACGACTACCGGGTATCCTCGCACGACGAATCTGTCATACATCTTCTTCAACTGCGAATCCATGTAATCCTCCTGCCCCCAGGAGGATGTTCTTGATGGGTTGGTCGCTGCCGGCCCCCACTGCGTGATCGTGCCGTTCTCCTCTCCGGCGAAGTCCCACGGAGCGTAATAGTGAACGGAGATCATGATTCTCTGCTCATTACTGGGAATGGAAGGCGATCGATGGTTGTCCGTCGGAACCACGAAGCCGTAGTCCCCCGCGGTGTAATCGATATTCGTGTTCCAGCCAGGAACAAGCAACCATCGTGAACCGTTGTTTCCGCCAGACCTTCTTGTGGTGTCCACGAAGATCTGGTTGTAGCTGTTGATGTTTGAGTAGCACGGTTGGGTAGGATTGCCGTACTGCCCATCAAATTCTTCGTTCATGGATTCGAAGATCAGGCGTTGGTCATAATCTTGAAACCTGGACGCAATCTGTTGCCAGACCTTCTGGTACTTGGCCTTGATCGTCGTTTGGTTGGAGGCATCGCAGATCAGCCAGGAGTAGGGAACGCTTTTGTAGCCGTCTCCATGAATGTTGAGCACCACATACATGCCTCGGTTATACGCATAGTTGACGACTTCCTGAATTCTGTCCAGCCAGGAAGAGTTGATCGTGTAGTCCGGGCCGGACCCTATAGACCTCAAATACGAGACCGGGATCCGAATCGTGTTGAAGCCTGCCGCCTTCACCTTGTCGACAAGAGCCTGCGTGACGGCCGGATTGCCCCACGCCGTTTCACTGGGATATCCGTCGGTGCTGGCTTCCAGCTGGTTGCCCAGATTCCAGCCCGCGCCCATGTCGGCAACGATCTGCGAAGCGCTCTGCTGTGCCGTGGTGTCGGCCGATGCATGAGTGGCCAAGCCGGACACCGATAGGGCGGCCGACAGCATACCGGCCAGGAGAACGGCCCTGATCTTCCTTACTGTTGGAACCATTGGCATTGCCTCTCTTCCAGACTTAGCGTGTCCAAGAGCAGGTTTCGTCCAGCCAAAACTCTCGATCGGTGACGGACTCTTCTCGTCGAGCTTGTGTGTTGCGCAATGCGCGGCATGGAGGGGCCGGTTGACCGGCGTGGCGGCGCGAGATCGGGCCGACGATCGCGGCGAAAGCCAACACCGATAACGTGCAGTTCTTCGCAGGACTTGGCTGCTGCCTTCCAGCTAGTCGAAGCGCTTCGACTTGATATTTCGACAGTTTTAAGAGGAAACACTGCGGTACGCACACTATAGAAGTCGGGAAATCTAAACGCAACAGGCCCGCAATCGCCGGATCGAGCATGGCCCCATTTCACCAGGCCGAAATCGGTGCGCTGAATAGCCGGTACCAGAGCAGGCTCGACCCCCAGGCCGGTCACCACCGGGATGGAGACCACCATCCGGATGATCCGCGACGGGCAGTCAGCAGAGCCTACAGGTAGCCGCCGACGATCAGGACCGGGGTGATAAGCGCGGTGCAGAGCAGGGTGAAGCGGAAGCAGGCCTGTCGGAGCGAGGTTGGCGAACCCCACCGGACTTCTCTTTCGCATCACGACCTGCTCGCGATGGTCTTCACCTTCTTCTGGGCGTCGGCGATGACCGTGTGAAGGTCGTCGCCGCTGTAGTATGCGCTGCAACATCTTCAGCCACGGCCCTGCGGCGCGTTGATCTGTCCGAACAACGTGATGGTGTTACGGCGTGCGCCCGACCGACTAGACCTCGACCTGCACCTCGTCGGAGAGCAGGAACTTGTCACGTTGACCGCGTCGCTAGATGACGTCGATTACTGCGGTGACCTTGCCCAGCGCCGTCGTCCCGACGAGGACGACCTCACCGGGCGAGTCGGTTGCCCCGTCCGGCAGCGCCTGCCAGTGAACGGGGATTGTGGCGATGGCGCCGCCTGCGGTGGTGAGCTTGCGGATGGATGAGGGGAGTGCCGGAGGCCTACCTACCCCGGTGGTGACATAGACGGTGTCTTCAAGGACGTGCTTGGCCCGGCTCGCGTTGAACACGTTGATCGACGCGTGCGGCTCCCAGGTGTTGGGCAGCTCGGGCACGGCCCGGAACATCGGCTGGTAGCCCGCCGGCTCCCAGACCAGCACGCCGGTGCCTTGGCTGTCGACCACGTCGTTGGCGGCCTGGAAGACCCGCTGGATAGCGTCTGCCTGGCCCTGGACGGTGCGTGGGAAGGGTGAGTTGGGCAAGGGCGAGCCGTCGCCGCCGGACGCGGGGTAAGCGGTCTCGGCGATCTCGACTTCGTAGTCGGGGTAGGTCGTCGCGATCGTGTGCAGGTTGACATCCAGTGCGTCAGGCGAACCGTGCCACTCCGGATAGTAGGAGATCGCGAGCACGTCAGGGTTCTGGCCTTTGGCCTTGACCCGGGTGAGGAACTGGCTCCAGAACTCCATGGTCTTGGCGAGTCGCCCGGCGTCGACGATCACATGGATCTCCACCTTCGTCCTTGGCGACGTATCGCGGACGGCCTTGATTCCGGCTGCGGCCAACGTGGTGAACCGGTCCCACGCCTCGTTGTAAAGCCGCTGCTCGACCGGGTCGGTCGACTGCCAGTAGCGCCACAGCAGGCCGCCGCCGGGCTTCGACTGGTAGATGTCGGCCTGGTTGACGAAGTACGGCGGGTTGGTCGTGCCGATGAGGGCTGCCTCGCTGCCGTACAGGAAGCCATTGATGATCTCATTTCCGACGGCGACCTTGTCCGGCGTAGTGCCCTGCTTGATCAGCCGGCGGAGGTAGTCGCCGGTGAAGTCGTGCACCGCCTGCGTCAGATCGACGAACTCCAACTCGGCCCAGGCACGCGGTTTAGGCTGCTTGGCCGGGTCCGCCCAGGAGTCCGCGTAGTGGAAGTCGACGCCGAGCCCCATGCTCCGGTCCTTGATCCACCGTGCTGACTGCAGCGAGCGTTCCGGCCCCTGGCGCGGGATCGGTGCAGGTTCGCCGGTGCTTTCGTCCCGCGGCTCGTTGAAGATCCGCAGCCGGCCGTACTCCATGCCGCGGTCTTGGGCCACGTCGAGCAGGTGCGGTCCGGCACCCCGGTCGGTGGCCAAGGGGTTGACCCAGTATTCCTGGGTCTGGACGTCGTCCACCCAGGACAGGTCGGCGCCGAGGACGAGGTCGTCGCGCAGGTAGTTGAAGATCTGGATCTCGCTCACCCCGACCTTGTGATTGCCGGACGCGCCGATGATCGTCAGCCGGACGAAGCGCGTTTCCGGCCGGGTGAACAAGTGCACCGCTCCTCGCGATGCGACTCGGTTGCGGAATCTGTTGGCGATCGTGGCCCAGCGGCGCCCGTCGGATGAGGCCTCGATGACGTACCGGTACGCCACGGCGCGGTCGGCGAAGACCACCTTGATCTTCCGCAGGTTGTCGTAGGCGCCGCCGAGGTCGATGGTCAGCCGCTGTCGGGCGCTGGAGCCGTCCGCGTACCAGGACGTCGTCGGGTCTCCGTCAATGGCCAGTCGGACGGTGGATAAGCCGCTGCTTGCCGTCGCGGAGGCCCAGAACTTGGCGGCGATGTTGCTCTCGATCGGCTTGATGCTCGCGGTGCCAAAGGTGGCGTGCGCCGGCGCGGGCGCTGAGAACACCCCCGCCACCAGCGCGGTCACGAGCACGGTGAGTGCCGCGGTGACGCGCGTCACATTTCTATGGGTCATGTTTCCTCTCGAGGTGTGCGGCTAGGCGTCGGCCAAGCAGTCGGTGACGCGCAGCCTGAAGGCTGGCGCGAACGGCACCCGCCTTCCGGGCTAGGCATCGTGGTGTGGACGGATGCCATTCAGTTTGTGAGCGCGTGGTTCTGTGCACGTTCACAGAACCAGATCTGGCGAGATACGCGGCGGGGGGAAGCAGTGACTTCCAGGAGCGGGGCGGTGGCAGGCACGGCCGCTTCCGGGCACAGCAGCGGAGGCCCCGGTGCCCTCCTGGCCGCACATCGTGAGTAGTCAGCCGGCCATGGCGCCGACGTCTAGGTAGTCGATATTGGGTAGTCCGGCGGCCGTGGTCGGATCCAACCGGATGGTGTTGCCGCCGGCGCTCAGCGGGACGGTCATCGTCTTGGTGGTCCAGGTCGTCCAGGCGCCGGTGGACTCGAACGAGACCGTTCCCGCCGTGGACCCGTTGACCAGCAGGTTCGCCGGCCGCACGCTGCCGGTGCCGTTGGCGAAGCGGATCCCCAGCGTCGCCGTGCCGGCTACCGACGCGTTCACCGTGAGCTCGGCGTAGGCGCCCGCGGCGTTGTCGCCGTTGCAGAATCCGCTGCCCGAGTAACCTGCGTGATTGGTGTCGATCGTGCCCTGACACACCGCCGGCGCGGTCTCCGCCTCGTAACGCTGCGCCGACGGCGGTGGCGTGTCGCCGGACTGCTCGAAGGCGCCCAGATCCGGTGCCCGACCGGTGTAGGGCAGGCCGACGTCGGTGCCTTTGTCGATCAGGGTGCTGTTGGCGGCAAGGCGGAGGTGGGGCAGCACGGGCAGGCTGCCGTCGGCCTGGCGGGGCGCATCCCAGCCGGAGGTCGACA
>NZ_SMKP01000195.1:0-20276 GCF_004349015.1 Nonomuraea diastatica | reverse complement strand
GGGGAGAGTCGAACGGGGCGAGGAGGGTGCGGAGGAGGGAGGCGAGGGCGCGCTGGTCGGTGGGGCCGAGGCCGGAGAGGAGGTCGTGTTCGCGGCGGAGCAGGTCGGAGAAGGCGGCGTCGACGCGGGCGAGGCCGGTCTCGGTGAGGGAGACGAGCACGCCGCGCCGGTCTTCGGGGTCGGGGCGACGCCGTACGTGCCCGGCCTGTGCGAGACGGTCGATGCGGTTGGTCATGGTGCCGGAGGTCACGAGTGTGGCCCGCAGCAGGGCGCCTGGGCTGAGTTCGTACGGTTTGCCGGCCCGCCGCAGCGCTGTCAGCACGTCGAACTCCCACGGCTCCAGGTCGTGTTCGGCGAACGCGGCCCGTCGAGCCCGGTCGAGATGCTTGGCCAGTCGTGACACCCTGGAGAGCACCTGGAGCGGTTCGACGTCGAGGTCGGGGCGCTCCGTCCGCCAAGCCGCGACGAGGCGGTCGACCTCGTCTCTAGCATCCTCGGTCATGACACAAGAGTGTACTGTCTTGACATCGAGATATCTCTCTCGATATCAATTATCTTCATGTCAAGTGATATGTGGGACCCTCTAACGTACGCCGTCTACGCGGACGAGCGGTCGAGGCCGTTCATCGAGCTGATCTCCCGGGTCGGAGCGGTCGATCCCGACTATGTCGTGGACGCCGGCTGTGGCAGCGGCGAGCTCACCGCCCAGCTGGGCGTTCGCTGGCCCGGCGCGACCGTGGAGGGCTTCGACTCCTCGCCCGCGATGATCGCCAAAGCGCGGCGGCTGGAGACCAAGGTCAGGTTCGCGGTCGCCGACGTGACCACGTGGCGGCCCGACCGGCCGGTAGACGTGATCGTCTCCAACGCCGTGCTGCAGTGGGTGCCCGAGCACCACTCCGTGCTGGAGCACTGGATCGAGGAGCTGGCGCCGGGAGGCTGGCTGGCCTTCCAGGTGCCGGGCAACTTCGACGCGCCAAGCCATGTCGCGATCCGCGAGCTGTGCGCCTCCCGCGCCTGGTCCGACCGGCTCGGCGACGTCGTCAGGCCGAAGCCGGTCGGCCACCCCCTCGACTACGTCGATCTGCTCAACCAGGGCGGCGCCCAGGTCGACGCGTGGGAGACGACCTACGTCCACGTGCTCCAGGGCGAGCATCCGGTGCTCGACTGGGTGTCCGGCACCGCCCTGCGCCCGATTTTCGACCGCCTCGCCCCGGACGAACAGCGGCGGTTCAAGCGCGACCTCGCCCCGTCGCTCGCCGACGCATATCCGGCCAGAAAGTACGGTACGCCGTTCCCGTTCAGACGGATCTTCGTCGTGCTGCAGAAATGAGAGGCCGACGCCAATGATCAGAGCACTGCATCACGTTCAGCTCGCCGCGCCCGCGGGGAGCGAGCCGCTGCTGCGGGAGTTCTACGCGGGCGTGCTCGGCCTGGAAGAGGTGCCCAAGCCGCCCGAGCTGGCCGGACGCGGCGGCGCGTGGTTCAGGGGCGAGGGGGTGGAGGTGCACCTCGGCATCGAGGACGGCTTCAGGCCCGCGCGTAAGGCCCACCCCGCGTTCCTGGTCGACGACATCGACGCCTACGCCGCGAAGATCCCCGGAGCCGTGCCGGACGACCTCTTTCCCGGCTTCCGCCGCATCTACGTCTTCGATCCGGTGGGCAACAGAATCGAGCTTCTGCAATTCGCCTGATGTTCACCTAAGGGTGGCATTATTGTCCGAAATCGGACTTTTGCGAGGTGTAGTGGGAATCGAGATCGAAGACAAGTTTGATGTCACCGCAGAGTACGACATCCCGGACCTGAGCGGTCTGGCCGAGGTCGTCGGCCCGAAGAGTTACCAGCTCGTGGCGCTCTACTATGACACGCCCGATCTGCGGCTGGCCTCACGGGGCGTCACCCTCAGACGACGACGAGGCGGCGCCGATCCCGGCTGGCACCTGAAGCTGCCCAAGGCCAAGGGCGTGCGCCAGGAGATCACCCATCCCCTCACCCGCAGCACCAAGATCGTTCCAGCGGAGCTGTGCGAGCTCGTCCGCGCCTTCACTCGCGGCGCAGAGCTCCAGCCGGTCGCCCAGCTCGACACGCGCAGGAGCGTCACGGTCCTGTTCGACGGCGACGCGAGGCTCGTCGAGATCGCCGACGACCGCGTCAAGGGCACCGTCTTGGGCGTGGAGCCCATGGTCGTGCGGTGGCGTGAGGTCGAGGCGGAGCTGCTCGAAGGCGGCAAGAAGGCGCTGCTCGCCAAGGTCGGCAAGCGGCTCAGGAAGGCGGGCGCGACCCCGTCGGCCTCCTCCAGCAAGCTCGCCAAACTCCTCGAACCCGCCCCGCTCCCCAAAGCCCCCACCGAGCCGGGCACGGCCGGCGAGATCGTCGTCGCCTACCTGGCCGGCCAGGTGACCGCCCTCCTCTCGCAGGACCCCCGCGTACGCAGGGCGGAGGACGACGCGGTGCACCAGATGCGGGTGGCCGCCCGCAGGATGCGCAGCGCGCTCAAGGCGTTCAAGACCGTCGTGACCGGCACCGACCGGCTCCAGGACGAGCTGCGCTGGCTCGGCGCCGTCCTCGGCGAGGCCCGCGACCTGGAGGTCATCAGGGCCAGGTACGGCAAGGCGCTGGACGGGCTGGCCCCCGAGCTGGTCACGGGCCCCATCCAGACCCGGCTCGGCGCGGACCTGCTCGAACGCGAGCAGGAGGCGTACGAGCGGATCAAGGACGCGCTCAGCGGCGAACGCTACTACACCCTCCTCGACACGCTCGATGCCCTCGTCTCCGCCCCGAAGCTGGGCAAGGCCGCGGCCAAGCCCGCGCAGGAGCGGCTCAGCGTCATCGCGGCGGCCAACTGGGACCGCGTGACCCAGGCGTACGACACCGCCCAGGCCATCGGGGATCCCGAACGCCGCGAGCTCGCCATGCACGACGTGCGCAAGGCGGCCAAGCGCGCCCGGTACACCGCGGAAGCGCTCCAACCCACGCTGGGCAAGAACATGGCCAAGCTTGCCGAACTCGCCGAGAACGTCCAGGAGATCCTGGGGACGCACCAGGACGGCGTGGTCGCGCAGGAGACCCTGGCGAAGGAGGCCGAGAAGGCCCGCCAGGCGGGCGAGGACACCTTCACGTACGGGCTGCTCGTCGGGATCGAGCGCAGCAAGGCCGATCGGGCACACGCCGAGTTCCCCAAGGTCTGGGCAGAGACCGTCGAAGCGGTTAACAAGGTTCTATGACGACTCTTCCGGTCATCCCCTTCGCACGGAGCCGGCTGCTCGAGGTGCCGGCCGCGTACCGGGACCTGCGCGCCAAGGAGGGCATCGCCAAGGTGCGTACCTCGCTGGGTGACGAGGTCTGGCTGGTCAGCGGCTACGAGGACGCGCGCCGGCTGTTCATCGACGCCCGGCTCGGACGTTCTCACCCGGAGCCGGACAAAGCGGCGCGCCTGTCGAGCTCCGCCCTGCTCGGCGGCCCGCAGGGCGACGCCGCCACGGAGAAGGCCGAGCACGAGCGCATGCGCAAGCTGTTCGCGCCGTCGTTCTCGGCCCGCCGGATGAAGGCGCTCGGCGACCACGTCGGATCGCTCGTCGATGAGCTGCTCGACCACCTGGCCGGGCTGAGGCCACCGGCGGACCTGCACGCCGAGCTCTCCTTCCCGCTCCCGGTGCTGGTCATCTGCCGCCTGCTCGGCGTCCCGTACGGGGACAGGGAGTATTTCAGCGGCGTCTCGGTTCGCATGAGCGACATGCTCGACCACGACAGGAGCATGGCCGCCCGCGAGGAGATGGGCGCGTACATGGCGGACCTCATCCAGCGCAAGCGTCGCGAACCGGCCGAGGACGTGCTGTCCGATCTGGCGAACGAGCTGGACGACGACGGCGCGATCTCCCGGCTCGCCGGCGGGCTGCTGTTCGCGGGGCACGAGACCACGGTCAACCGCATCGACTTCGGCGTGCTGCTCCTGCTCGGCAACCCCGGCCAGCTCGACCTGCTCAAGGCCGACCCGGGCCGTGCGCCAGGCGCGGTCGAGGAGATCCTGCGCATGGCCTCGCCGAGCCTGCACGGCCTGCCCAGATACGCCCACGAGGACATCGTGATCGGCGACGTCACGATCCGCAGGGGCGAGGCCGTGGTGATCACGCTCGGCCCGGCCAACCGGGACGAGCGGATCTATCCGGATCCGGACGTGTTCGACATCCGCCGCCCGCAGACCGATCCGCACCTGAGCTTCGGGTACGGCCCGCGCTTCTGCATCGGCGCCAGCCTGGCCAGGGTGGAGCTGGTGGCCGTGTTCAGCAGGTTGTTCCAGCGCTTCCCCGGCCTGCGGACGACCGTGCCCGTCGACGAGCTGCCGCGCAACGAGGGCAGGATCACCGAAGGGCTGGCCCGGCTGCCCGTCACCTGGTGACCGCTTTCACGCCGGGTAACGCTCGACGCTGACGACGTGCCCGCCGGCCCGGTGCAGCACGGCGAAGGCGCCCTTGCGCAGGTGCACGCTCTTGCCGCTGAGCGCTTCGATGAGAGCGGGCAACACCTTCCCGTGGCTGCACACCGCCGCGGGCGCCGTGAGGTCGCCGACCAGGGCGGGGGTCTTGCGCGGGTCCTGGCCCTCCTCGCTGAGCAGCGGCTCGATCCGCATCGTTGCTCCATGCGGCAGCGCGGCTCGGTACGGCTCCACGGTCTGGACGCACCGGACGCTGGGGGAGCTCACGAGCAGCTCGGGCCGGTAGGCGGGCAGCGCGGTGGCCAGGCTCGCCGCCTGGGCACGCCCGGCGGTGTCGAGCGGGCGCTCCGCGTCCTCGCCCGGCCACTCGTTCCTGGAGCCGGCCGAGCCGTGCCGGACGAGGACGAGGGGCGTGGTCTCCAGGGGCGCGGCGGCCAGCGCCCGCAGCAGCCCCACGTCCCACTCGTACGTCAGCAGCCGCCTGGCCTCGTCCACCGGCAGCCAGCGCAGCTCGTCCACCTCGTCACCGGGCACGAACCCGTCGTCGGCGATCGCCCTGCCCACCCAGTAGTCCACCCGCTTGAGCCGCTCGGACCTGAGGTAGTGGATGGGCGGCAGCGCGCGGCCGAGCACGACCGTCAGGCCGGTCTCCTCGCGCACCTCGCGCAGGGCGGCGGCGATCACGTGCTCGCCGGACTTCAGCTTGCCCTTGGGGAAGGTCCAGTCGTCGTAGGCGGGACGGTGGATGACGGCCACGTCGGGGCTGCTCTCCTCGCCCCTCCAGACCACGGCCCCGGCCGCGCGGAGCAGGTCAGTCATCAACGGTCCTCCAGCGGCGGGTGCCGATGAGGTGGCTCTGCAGGTCCTCGCCCTGGTGGCGGACCCAGACGCCGTCGGAGCCGAGCCACCACGTGTTGGTCGTCTCGGCCATGGCCCGGTCCATCAGCTCGACGAGGTACGTCTTGTGCTGCTGGGCCGTCACCTTGACCAGGGATTCGACGCGGCGGTCCAGGTTTCTGCGCATCAGGTCGGCGCTGCCGATCCAGACCTCCGGCCGCCGGCCCAGGCCGAACTCGTACACCCGGGAGTGCTCCAAGAAGCGTCCCAAGACCGACCTTACGCGGATATTTTCGGACAAATCTGGAATCCCCGGCCGGAGCGTGCAGATACCCCGCACCCAGAGATCCACCGGCACGCCGGCCCTGGACGCCCGGTAGAGCGCGTCGATGATCGGCTCGTCCACCAGCGAGTTCGTCTTGATCCTGATCCTGGCCGGGCGGCCGGCCTGCTGGTGGGCGATCTCCCGCTCGATCCTGGCCAGCAGCCCGCTGCGCATGGAGTGGGGGGCGACCAGCAGCCGCCGGTAGGCGGAGTGGTTGGAGTAGCCGGTCAGGTGGATGAACAGGTCGGTCACGTCCTCGCCGACCAGCGGGTCCGCGGTGAGCAGGCCGAAGTCCTCGTACTGGCGGGCGGTCTTGGGATTGTAGTTGCCGGTGCCGATGTGGCAGTAGCGGCGCAGCTCGCCCGAGGCCTCCTGGCGGATCACCAGCGCCAGCTTGCAGTGTGTCTTCAGCCCGACGACGCCGTAGACGACGTGGCAGCCGGCGCGTTCGAGCTTGCGGGCCCAGGAGATGTTGGCGTGCTCGTCGAAGCGGGCCTTGATCTCCACGACCACCACGACCTGCTTGCCCGCCTCGGCCGCGTCGATCAGGGCGTCCACGATGGGCGACTCGCCGCTGGTGCGGTAGAGGGTCTGCTTGATGGCCAGGACGCGGGGGTCGGCCGCGGCGACCTCGATGAAGCGCTGCACGCTGGTGGCGAACGAGTCGTACGGGTGGTGCAGCAGCAGGTCGCGCTCGCGCAGGATCGAGAAGACGTCGTCCTCGGCGTTGATCACCTCGGCGGGCACGAACGGCCGGTAGCCGAGTTCACCGCGGTCGAGGTCGGCGATGGCGTGCAGGCCGCTCAGGTCGAGCGGCCCCGGCAGCCGGTAGATCTCGTGCGGCGCCAGCTCCAGCTCCTCCACGAGCGGCGCCAGCACCTCGGGTGTGATCGTGTCCTCGACCTCCAGCCGCACCGGCGGGCCGAAGCGCCGCTTGAGCAGCTCCTTCTCCAGGGCCTGCATGAGGTTCTCCGTGACGTCCTCGTCCACGTCGAGATCCTCGTTCCTGGTCACGCGGAAGACGTGGTGCTGAAGGATCTCCATGCCCTTGAAGAGCTGGCCGAGATGCGCCGCGATGACGTCCTCCAGCGGCACGAACCGGTCCTTGGACGCGGGGACGAACCGCGGCAACTGCGAGGGGACCTTGACCCGCGCGAAAACGGTGTGGTCGGTCGACGGGTTGCGCACCAGGACGGCCAGATTCAGGCTGAGCCCTGAAATATAGGGAAAAGGATGGGCGGGGTCGACGGCCAGTGGCGTCAACACCGGCCTGATCCGCTCCCTGAAGAGCTTGCGCAGCTCCGTGCGCTCCTCCCGGCCCAGGTCGTCCCACCTGACGATCTCGATGCCCTCGCCCGCCAGTTGAGGGAGGATGTGGTGGTGGAAGGCCGCCGCGTGCCGTCTGGCCAGCTCGTCGGCGACCGTGCCGATCCTGGCCAGCTCTTCACGGGGCTTGAGCCCGCTCTTGGTCCGCAGCAGCAGGCCGGTGGCCATCCGCCGTTTCAGCCCGGCCACCCGTACGCGGAAGAACTCGTCGAGGTTGCTCGCGAAGATCGCCAGAAAGCGCACCCGTTCCAGCAGCGGGAGCGAGGCGTCCTCGGCCAGTTCGAGCACCCGCTCGTTGAACTGGAGCCAGCTCTCCTCGCGGTTGAGGAATCTTTCCTGGGGGAGGGGCAGGTCGTTGGCGGGGTGAAACGCTTCCGCGGACATATGGCGTATATTGCCCCGATTGGTTGAACAGAACGTTAACGTAGTCGCAACGGCTCACCTCATCGGTCAGCCCTGCTCAACCTCATCGTCACCCGTGATGACCTGCGTGTTCAAGAGTCACTCTTGATGATCTACCTGGCCTAGACGCGCCGCGCGCTCGGCCAGCCGGGCCTCCCGCTGACGGATCTTCTCCTCCCGCTCGCGGGCCTTCTCGGCCTCCTTCAACAGCCGCTCGCGCTCCTTCAGCTCGCGTACCCGGGCCTTCTCGGCCTCTTTGAGCTCGCGCTGGCGGATCTTCTCGGCCTCCTTGAGCTCCTTCTCGCGCGCCTTCTCCAGCTCGCGCAGCTCCTTGTCACTGGCGCGCGCCTTGACCGGCGGCGTCAGCTTGCGGGTGGTGAGGCTGATGGCCGGGCTGGGGTTGAGCCCTGTCAGACCGTTCCACGCCAGGTTGACCAGATGGGCGGCCACCTCCTCGCGCCCCGGCTTGCGCACGTCGAGCCACCACTGCCCGGTCAGCGCCACCATGCCGACCAGCATCTGCGCGTACATCGGCGCGAGCTTGGGCTCGTAGCCGCGGGCGGCGAACTCGTCGGCGAGGACGTCCTCCACCTGGCTCGCGATTTCGCTGATGAGGCTCGCGAACGTGCCCGTGCCCGAAGCGGCGTGGGAGTCGCGCACCAGAATGCGGAAACCCTCGCTGCTCTCCTCGATGTACTGCAGCAGGGCCAGTGCGGCCCGCTCCAGCTTGATGAGGGAGTGGGAGGCGGCGAGGGCTTCAGTGATCATGCCGAGCAGCGTCTGCATCTCGCGGTCGACCACGACCGCGTAGACACCTTCCTTGCCGCCGAAATGTTCGTAGACCACGGGCTTGGACACCTGCGCGGTAGCGGCGATCTCTTCGATCGAGGTCCCGTCGAACCCCTTCTCCGCGAAGAGCGTGCGGCTGATGCGGACCAGCTGCTCTCTTCGCTCGCTACCGGACATGCGCCTGCGGGATCGGGGTTCCGTCACGGTCTCCATAATGACGGCCACGGCGGCGTGGCCGCCCTTCGGCTGTTCGGCTTCAGGCAATGCGTTTCGCCGCCAGCCGCTCCGGAGTAGGCCAGCGGACGTCGTACGCCCAGCCCAGCCGCTCGAAGATGCGGATCAGCCCGGCGCTCAGGTCGATCTGGCCCTTGAGCGCGCCGTGCCTGGCGCAGGTCGGGTCGGAGTGGTGCAGGTTGTGCCACGACTCGCCGAAGGACGGGATGGCCAGCCACCACACGTTGCGCGACTTGTCACGCACCTGGAAGTCCTCCTCGCCGAAGACGTGGCAGATGGAGTTGATGGACCAGGTCACGTGGTGCAGCAGGCCGATGCGGACGAGCGAGCCCCAGAACAGCGCGGTCAGCGCGCCCTGCCAGGACCAGGTGATGAGCAGGCCGAGCAGGCCGGGCAGGATAATCGAGACGAGGGCCAGCGGGGCGAACCACTTGTGCAGCTTGATGACGTCGGGGTCCTTGCACAGGTCGGGGGCGTACTTCTCCCTGTTGGTGCGCTCGCTCTCGAACAGCCAGCCCATGTGGGCGTAGAGCAGGCCCTTGGTCATGTTCTTGACGCCGGGGCCGAAGCGCCACGGCGAGTGCGGGTCGCCCTCCTTGTCGGAGAACTTGTGGTGCTTGCGGTGGGTGGCCACCCAGTCGAGCACCGACATCTCCAGCGACAGGCTGCCGGCGATGCCCATCGCGATCTTGAGCGGCCGCTTGGCCTTGAACGATCCGTGCGTGAAATAGCGGTGCAGGCCGACGGTGACGCCGAGCCCTGAGACGACGTAGAAGACGAGGGCGATCGTGACGTCCGTCCAGCCGAGGCCCCAACCCCATGCCAGCGGTACGGCCGCCGCGATCGCCACGAGGGGCAGCCCGACGACGAGGGAGAAGGTGACGAGTTCGGTCTTCGACCGTGGCTCTGGTTCGAAGTCCGGCTTCGGGGCAGGGCTGGAACGTGCGGTGGTAACGGTCATGGGCGACCTCCAAGGGCCTTTATGGGGACGAATGTCCGGCTACGCAACCGTAACCTACGCCAGCGTAAGTAAGGAAGACCTAAGCCTGGAATATGGTGAAGGTGACGATCCGCCGGGCAAGGTGGGTGGGGTTCGTGCCTTGCGACTTTTTGACCGGTCTGTTAAGGGTGAGTTATCCGCATCGCCGCTCTCACCTGGGTGGATCACCCGCCACGCGGAGCCGGGGCGTAATTCCGGGCGCGCGCGCACGTGCGGGCTCGGTATCGTAGGGACGTGTCGGACGCCACGTGTCCGATCTGTCCCGGATCGTCTAATCGGCAGGACAAGTGGTTTTGGTCCACTTTGTAGGGGTTCGAGTCCTCTTCCGGGAGCTTGGAGGTGATCCCCCCGCTGAGCGTCCTGGCTGAGGCCAGGTATCCTCACGGTGTCGGGAGGGTGTCGGTGCGGTAGCCGCACCGAACAACCCTGATCCGTCCAGCCACAGGGAGCCTCAGTCCGTGAGTGTGCCGCGCCCGGCAGCCGTCATCGTCCTCGCCGCGGGCGAGGGCACCCGGATGAAAAGCCAGACCCCGAAAGTCCTGCACGAGCTGTGCGGCCGCGCGCTGCTCGACCACATGCTCGCCGCCGCCCGCGATCTCGGCCCCGAGCGGCTCATCGTGGTGATCGGCCACGCGCTCGAACGCATGCGTGACCACCTGGCGGCCACCAGCCCCGACGCGCGCGCCGTCGTCCAGAACGAGCAGCGTGGCACCGGCCACGCCGTACGCACCGTCCTCGAAGAGGTCGGCACGATCTCCGGCACGGTCCTGGTGACCTACGGCGACGTGCCGCTGCTGCGCCCCCAGACGCTCGCCACGCTGCTCGAACGGCACGACGCCGACGGCAACGCGGTCACCGTGCTGACGGCCGAGGTCCCCGACCCGACCGGCTACGGGCGGATCATCCGCGACGAGTCCGGCGCCGTGCTGGAGATCGTCGAGGAGAAGGACGCCGACGCCGGGCAGCGCGCCATCAAGGAGATGAACTCCGGCATCTACGCCTTCGACGGCGAGCTGCTGGCCGACGCCGTCAAGCGGGTGTCCGCCGACAACGCCCAGGGTGAGGAATACCTCACCGACGTGCTGGCCATCCTGCGCGGCGACGGCCACCGGGTCGGGGCGTGCGTGGCCGGCGACTTCGTCGAGGTCGAGGGCGTCAACGACCGCGTCCAGCTGGCCGCCGCCCGCCAGGTGCTCAACCGGCGCCTCCTGGAGGCCCACATGCGCGCCGGCGTCACGATCATCGACCCCGCCGGCACCTGGATCGACGTGAGCGTACGCATCGCGCCCGACGCGGTGATCCACCCGGGCACCCAGCTCCACGGCGACACCGTCATCGAGGCGGGCGCCGAGGTCGGCCCCGCCACCACGCTCACCGGCACCCGGGTCGGGGCGGGTGCGACCGTCCGCAACGCGGTCTGCGACCACGCCGACATCGGGCCGGAGGCCAACGTCGGCCCCTACGCCTACCTCCGCCCCGGCACGGTGATCGGCCGCAGGTCGAAGGCAGGCACGTTCGTCGAGATGAAGAACACCAAGGTCGGCGAGCGCTCCAAGGTGCCGCACCTGTCCTACGCCGGTGACGCCACGATCGGCGACGACGTCAACATCGGCGCCTCCACCGTCTTCGTCAACTACGACGGGGTCGACAAGCACCACACCACTGTGCGCGACGGCGCGTTCGTCGGCTGCGACACCATGCTCATCGCCCCCGTGACCGTCGGCGACGGCGCCTACACTGCGGCGGGCTCGGTGATCGCCGACGACGTCCCTCCGGGCTCGATCGGCGTGGCACGAGCGCGGCAGCGCAACATCGAGAAATGGGTCCTGCGCAGGCGCGCGGGCACCAAGTCGGCCGCGGCCGCCCAGCGGGCGCTGGCCGAGCAGGATCAGGAGAAAGAAGCATGACCGAGCTTGCCGAGGTCATCGAGCAGCACAGCACCGTGGTCGTGAGACCGACGAAGGGGGTCTCATGACCAGCATCAAGCAGCCAGGCGAGAAGAATCTCATGCTCTTCTCCGGCCGGGCCTACCCCGAGCTGGCAGAAGAGGTGGCCGAGCACGTCGGTGTCTCCCTCACACCGACCAAGCTCATCGACTTCGCCAACGGCGAGATCTACGCCCGCTACCTCGAGTCCGTACGCGGCTGTGACGCCTTCGTCATCCAGAGCCACACCGGGCCCATCAACAAGTGGATCATGGAGCAGCTCATCATGGTCGACGCGCTGAAGCGGGCCTCCGCCAAGCGCATCACCGTGGTCATGCCGTTCTTCGGCTACGCCCGCCAGGACAAGAAGGGCCGCGGCCGCGAGCCCATCACGGCCAGGTTGATGGCCGACCTGTTCAAGACCGCCGGCGCCGACCGGCTCATGTCGATCGACCTGCACACCTCGCAGATCCAGGGCTTCTTCGACGGCCCGGTCGACCACCTGTTCGCCATGCCGGTGCTGGAAAACTACCTGAAGAACAAACTCGACCTGGCCAACACCACCATCGTCTCGCCCGACACCGGCCGTGTCCGCCTGTCGGAGCGCTGGGCCGACACGCTCGGCACCCCGCTGGCGTTCATCCACAAACGGCGCGACCTCGACGTGGCCAACTCGGTCAAGGTCAACGAGGTCGTCGGCACCGTGCGCGGCCGCACGTGTGTGCTGATCGACGACATGATCGACACCGCGGGCACGATCTGCAAGGCCGCCGACGCCCTCTACGAGCAGGGCGCCACCAACGTCATCGCCGCCGCCACCCACGCGGTCTTCTCCGACCCGGCGGTCGACCGGCTGAAGAACTCCCGCATCAGCGAGGTCATCGTCACCAACACGCTGCCGCTGTCGCCGGCCAACAGGTTCGACAAGCTGACCGTCCTGACGATCGCGCCGCTCATCGCCCGCGCCATCACCGAGATCTTCAAGGACGGCTCCGTCACGAGCCTTTTCGAGGGCGACACGTGATCGAGCGGGCGAGTGAAGGCCGGTCGGCCGGAGGCCGGCCAGCCGGTAGACTACAGGGGTTGCGCTCGTAACGCCTTCCGCTAGGGCGGGTGAGGGGGAGCGCTCACCGATCCGATCATGATGCATCCCTAGGAGATGTCGTGTCTGAAGTACGTATCGCCGCCGAGCAGCGCACCGCGTTCGGCAAGGGCGCCGCCCGCAAGATCCGTCGCGCGGACAAGGTGCCCGCCGTTCTCTACGGGCACGGCACCGACCCCCAGCACCTGACCCTGCCCGGCCACGAGGTGCTGCTCGCGCTCCGCACGCCCAACGTGCTGATCCGCCTCGAGGGTGACGGCGTCAACGAGCTCGCGCTGCCCAAGGGCGTGCAGCGCGACCCGATCAAGGGCTTCGTCGAGCATGTCGACCTGCTCCTGGTCAAGAGCGGCGAGAAGGTCACCGTCGAGATCCCGGTCACCACGGTCGGCGACGTCCACCCCGACGGCCTGCTCGACCAGCAGCTCGTCTCCATCGCCGTCGAGGCCGAGGCCACCCACATCCCGACCGGCGTCGAGGTCAGCGTCGAGGGCCTGGAGGTCGGCAGTGTGATCGCCGCCTCCGACCTCCCGCTCCCGGAGGGCACCACGCTGTCCGCCGACGCCGACGCCGTGGTCCTCCACGTCATCAACAAGCCGGTCGAGGCTCCGGAGGAGGGCGCCGAGGCCGAGGGCGAGGCTGCCGAGGCTCCCGAGAGCTCCGAGGCCTCCGCCGAATAACGGGTTGTCAGGACAACGGGGCGGCTTCGCGCGAGCCGCTCCGTTGCGCTATGAGGGGATCACATGGATCGCTGGCTGATCGCCGGGCTGGGCAATCCAGGGCCCGAATACGCGGGCAACCGGCACAACGCGGGCTTCATGGTGCTCGACGAGCTGGCCTCCAGGGCCGGCGGGCGGTTCAAGGCGCACAAGAGCCGGGCCGAGGTCTGCGAGACCCGCCAGGCCATCCTCGCCAAGCCCCTGACCTACATGAACCTCTCCGGCGGGCCCGTCAAGGCGCTCTCCGACTTCTACAAGATCGGCCCCGACCGGCTGATCGTCGTCCACGACGAGCTCGACGTCCCCTACGGCGCGCTGCGGGCGAAGCTCGGCGGCGGCGACAACGGCCACAACGGCCTCAAGTCGATCACCAAGGTCCTCGGCACCCGCGACTACCTGCGGGTGCGTTTCGGCATCGGACGCCCGCCCGGCCGCATGGACCCTGCCGCCTACGTGCTCAGAGACTTCGCCACCGCCGAGCGCAAAGACCTGCCCTTCCTCGTCGACCGGGCGGCCGACGTGGTGGAGTCGCTGATGGCCCGCGGCCTCGAGGCCACCCAGAACGACTTCCACCGGGCTGATCTACACATTTCCGGCCCACCTCGCTGATCGCCGCATAGAGTCGTTCGCCGGTTCACCCGCTTCCCCGCCGCTACGATCTGTGACTGTCCGTACGGGAATGGTCACCGGGGAGGCGCGTGTGCGCGGTGAAGGGCTCATGGCCGTCGCCGGAAACGGTCATGTCGTCTCCTGGGGAGCCGGGCCGCGCGTGCCCTCCTGGGTGCGCTCCTACCGGCTGCGCGCCGTGCTGGCCGACCTGTGCGGGGCGGGCGCCGCGGCCACGATCGCCTTCACGGTCAGGTTCGGCGGGCTCACCCCCTACGTGCTGCCGTACCTCCTGGTCAGCCTGGCTCTGCCGGTGGTGTGGTGCTGCGCGGTGGCGCTCAACAGGGCTTACGAGCCGCGCATGCTGGGCGTCGGCTCCGAGGAGTTCCGCAGGATCCTGCAGGCGGGCGTGGCGCTGACCGCGGTGACCGCCATCGGCTCCTACGTGACCAAGACCGACGTCGCCCGCGGCTACGTCGTGCTGGCGCTGCCCCTGGTCACCCTCTTCACGCTGGTGCTCCGATACGGTCTGCGGCGCTCGCTGCACCGGCGCAGGGCGGCGGGCGAGTGCATGCGCCGGGTGGTCGCGGTCGGCCACCCGGTCGCGATCATCGAGCTGATGCGGCTCTTGCGCAGGGAACGCCACCACGGCATGGACGTCGTGGCGGCCTGCCTGCCCGGCGGCCGGGCCGGAGAAGGCGTGGGCGAGGTGCCGGTCGCCGGCGACTTCAGCGACGTGCCGATCGCGGTCGGCCAGTACACCGCCGACACCGTGGCCGTGCTCGCCTGCCCCGAGATGGACGGCCAGGCGCTGCGGCGGCTGGCCTGGCGGCTGGAGCGCACCCACACCGAGCTCGTGGTGGCACCCGCGCTGATGGACGTCGCCGGCCCGCGCACCACGATCAGGCCCGTCGCCGGGCTGCCGCTGCTGCACGTGGAGCATCCCGAGCTCACCGGGGCCAGGCAACTGGTCAAGAACGTCTTCGACCGGCTGGTCGCGGCCGCGCTGCTCGTGCTGCTGGCGCCCGCGCTGGTGGTGCTGGCGATCGCCGTCCGCGTGACGAGCCCAGGGCCCGCGCTGTTCCGGCAGACCAGGGTCGGCAAGGGCGGGAAGCTGTTCACCATCGTGAAGTTCCGCACCATGAGGCGCGGTTCGGAGCGGCAGAAGATCACCCTGGTCAGCGACCGCGACGGGCTGCTGTTCAAGATGCGCAACGATCCGCGTGTCACGCCGCTCGGCGCGCTGATGCGCCGCCACTCGCTCGACGAGCTGCCCCAGCTCATCAACGTCGTACGCGGTCACATGTCGCTCGTCGGTCCCCGCCCGCCGCTGCCCGAGGAGGTGGCGCGCTACGGTGACGACGTGCGCAGAAGACTCCTCGTACGCCCTGGGCTGACCGGGCTGTGGCAGGTCAACGGTAGATCTGACCTATCGTGGGAGGAATCCGTCCGTCTAGATCTGCGTTACGTCGAGAACTGGTCCCTCACCCTGGACCTCCAGATCCTGTGGAAGACTTGGTCGGCCGTCGCCCGCGGGCAAGGAGCTTATTGATGACGATTCGCGACGATCACGCCCTCGCCGCTGACCTGGCCACCGAGGCCGGCGAGCGGCTGCTGAGGATCCGTGAGCGCACCGGGTTCGACGACCCCGCGGCGCTGCGGGCCGAGGGCGATCGCGCCGCCCACGTCCTGCTGATGGAGTCGCTGTCCAGGCTGCGGCCGAGCGACTGCGTGCTGTCGGAGGAGGCCACCCGCGAGGAGCGGCTCGACCCGCGCCGGCTCACCGCCGAGCGGGTGTGGATCGTCGATCCTCTGGACGGCACCCGCGAGTTCTCGGAGCGGCGAGCAGGCCCCGGAGGCGGTAGCTTGCGTGACCACGAAGGGGCCGTGGGGAGCGCGACCACGGGCACAGAGCGGCGAGCAGGCCCCGGAGGCGGTAGCTTGCGTGACCACGAAGGGGCCGTGGGGAGCGCGACCATGGACGCGCAGCAGGGCCGGTCCGACTGGGCCGTGCACGTGGCGTTGTGGGAGCGCGGCAGGCTGGCCGCGGGCGCCGTGGCGCTGCCCGCCCAGGGCCGCACGCTGACGACCGCCGACCCGCCCAAGCCTCCCGCCCACGTGAAGGGGCGTTTCCGCATCGCGGTGAGCCGCACCCGGCCGCCCGAGTTCGTCCAGAAGCTGGCCTACCTGGTCGGCGCCGACCTCGTGCCGATCGGGTCGGCAGGGGCGAAGATCTCGGCGGTGCTCACCGGCGAGGTCGAGGCGTACGTACATGCCGGGGGCCAGTACGAGTGGGATTCCGCCGCGCCGGTCGCCGTCGCCCTGGCCGCAGGGGTTCACGCGAGCCGCATCGACGGCTCCGAGCTGATCTACAACCAAGCCGACCCGTCCCTACCCGATATCCTGGTTTCCCTACCCGAGCTGGCGGCATCCCTGCTCGCCGGGATCCGGGACCTGCACCGCTGACCTCCGGAGGAAGCTTCCATGCTCCAGCGCGACTACACGACGTCGCAGCTCGACGTGCTCGAGGCAGAGGCCATTCACATCATGCGTGAGGTGGCCGCCGAGTTCGAGCGTCCATGTCTGCTCTTCTCCGGAGGCAAGGACTCGATCGTCATGCTCCGCATCGCGGAGAAGGCGTTCTGGCCCGCGCCCATCCCGTTCCCGCTCATGCACGTCGACACCGGCCACAACTTCGACGAGGTCATCGAGTTCCGCGACCGCCGCACGGCCGAGCTCGGCGCGCGCCTGATCGTGGCCAGCGTGCAGGAGTCGATCGACCAGGGCCGGGTCGTCGAGCAGACGGGCCGGCGCGCCTCGCGCAACCGCCTGCAGACCACCACGCTGCTCGACGCGATCGAGGCGCACGAGTTCGACGCCGTGTTCGGCGGAGCGAGGCGCGACGAGGAGAAGGCCAGGGCCAAGGAGCGGGTGTTCTCCTTCCGCGACGACTTCGGCCAGTGGGATCCGAAGAACCAGCGCCCCGAGCTGTGGAACCTCTACAACTCCCGCATCCGCAAGGGCGAGCACATCCGCGTCTTCCCGCTGTCCAACTGGACCGAGCTCGACGTCTGGGACTACATCAGGCGTGAGGGCATCGAGATCCCCTCCATCTATTTCGCCCACACCCGCAAGGTGTTCGAGCGCGACGGCATGCTGCTGCCCGACGCCGACGTCGTCCAGCGCGGTGACGACGAGCCGCTGTTCGAGGCGGTGGTGCGCTACCGCACCGTGGGCGACATGACCTGCACGGGCGCCGTGCAGTCCCCGGCCACCACGGTCGAGGAGATCATCGAGGAGATCGCGGCCACCAGGATCACCGAGCGCGGCGCCACCAGGGCCGACGACCGGTCGTCCGAGGCCGCCATGGAGGACAGGAAGAGAGAGGGCTACTTCTGATGGACATCCTTCGCTTTGCCACTGCGGGGAGCGTCGACGACGGCAAGTCCACCCTCATCGGACGGTTGCTCTACGACTCCAAGGCGATCTTCGAGGACCAGCTCGAGGCCGTCGAGCGCACCTCGCGCGACCGCGGCACCGAATACACCGACCTGTCGCTGCTGACCGACGGGCTGCGCGCCGAGCGGGAGCAGGGCATCACGATCGACGTGGCTTATCGCTATTTCGCGACACCGCGCCGTAAGTTCATCATCGCCGACACGCCCGGGCACATCCAGTACACCCGCAACATGGTCACCGGCGCCTCCACGGCCGACCTGGCGATCATCCTCATCGACGCCCGCAAGGGGGTGCTGGAGCAGTCGCGGCGCCACGCGTTCCTGGCCTCGCTGCTGCGCGTGCCGCACCTGGTGCTCGCCGTCAACAAGATGGACCTGGTCGACTACTCGCAGGAGCGGTTCGAGGAGATCAGGGAGGAGTTCACGTCGTTCGCGTCCAAGCTGAACGTCGGCGACCTCACCTTCATCCCGATCTCCGCGCTCAACGGCGACAACGTGGTCTCCCGCTCGGAGAACATGCCCTGGTATCTCGGCACGTCGCTGCTGCACCACTTGGAGAACGTGCACATCGCCTCCGACCGCAACCTGACCGACGTGCGCTTCCCCGTCCAATACGTGATCCGCCCGCAGCGGGCCACCGACCACGCCTTCCACGACTACCGCGGCTACGCCGGCCAGGTGGCGGGCGGCGTGCTCAAGCCGGGCGACGAGGTGATGCACCTGCCCTCCGGCCTCACCACCCGGATCGCGTCGATCGACACATTCGACGGTCCGGTGGAGGAGGCGTTCTCGCCCATGTCCGTGACGCTGCGCTTCGAGGACGACCTCGACATCTCGCGCGGCGACATGATCGCCAGGCCCAACAACCAGCCGCACGTCGCGCAGGAGCTGGAGGCGATGGTCTGCTGGATGGCCGACGGCATCAAGCTGACGCCGCGCACCAAGCTGACGATCAAGCACACCACCCGTACGGCGCGCGCCCTGGTGCGCGACCTGCACTACCGGCTCGACGTCAACACCCTGCACCGGGACGAGGAGGCCACGTCGCTCGGCCTCAACGAGATCGGGAGGGTGTCGCTGCGGATCACCCAGCCGCTGTTCGTGGACGACTACTCCCGCAACCGGATGACCGGCGGGTTCATCCTCGTCGACGAGGCCACGAACGGCACGGTCGCCGCCGGCATGGTCATGGACGCGCACTGAGGTAGATCTTTTGGCTGATCCGTGACCGTTTGATTACGCTCCGCGCTAGGGTTGTCGCGTTCCGTGTTGGCGACGCGAAGGCCCTTTTCCTTGACCGACCACCCACCTACCCGGGTCATCTACCTGGGCGGCCTCGGCCGTAGCGGCACCACGCTGCTGGAGAGGCTCCTGGGCGAGCTGCCCGGCGTGGTGGCGCTGGGAGAGGTGGTGCACCTCTGGGAGAGGGGCGTCCTCGCGCAGGAGCTCTGCGGGTGCGGTGCGGCCTTCCCTGCCTGCGCCTTCTGGCGTGCGGTCGGGGAGCGGGCGTTCGGTGGTTGGACCACGTCAGTGGCCGGAAGGGTCCTGACGCTGAGGCGCCGGGTCGACCGCACCCGCAGAATCCCGCGCATCGCGCATCCCGACCTGGCCGAATACGCGCGGGCGTACCAAACGCTCTACGCCGCCGCGGGCGCGCCGGTCGTGATCGACTCCAGCAAGCACGCGTCCCTGGCGTGCTGCCTGGTCGCCGCGGGCGTGGACGTGTCGATCGTCCACGTGGTCCGAGACCCGCGCGCCGTCGCCCACTCCTGGGGCAGGACCGTCGAGCGCCCCGAGGACGGGCGTCCCATGACCCGCTGGGGCCCCGCCAGGACCGCCGTCCACTGGACGGCCCAGAACGCCGCACTCGAGCTTCTCGCCGGGCGCGGGGCGCGAGTGATCCGCGTCCGCTACGAAGACCTCGTCGCCGCGCCCGTGGCCACCCTCACCCGGCTGGCCCATGGCCTCGGCCTGGCCACGGCGGAGCTGCCCTTCATCGACGGCTCGACCGCCTGGCTCGGCCCCTCCCACACGGCTTCGGGCAACCCGATGCGCTTCCACGTGGGGCGGGTGGAGCTGCGGCGGGACGACGCGTGGGTGTCGGGGCTGGCGGGCCGCGACCGGCGCGCCGTCGACGTTCTCACCTGGCCGCTCCGAGCCCGGTACGGCTATCGGAGCGCGGCATGACACGATCCGTCGGCGTGGTGATCCCGACCCGCGGCAACCGCCCCGCCCAGCTGCGCGAGGCCGTGGAGGCGGTCCTCGCCCAAGACCATCCCGGCGGGATCTCCGTGGTCGTGGTGGCCGACACCCCTGACGCCGAGCCGGCCGCCGCGGCCCGCGACGTCGCCCGGCAGGTGGCCGATGTGGCGGCCGGATCGTCCCCTCGGGTCCGGGTCCTGCCCAACGCGCTCACCCCCGGGCTTCCCGGGGCACGCAACACCGGCATCTCGGCGTGCGACACCGACCTCGTCGCGTTCTGCGACGACGACGACGTGTGGTTGCCCGGCAAGCTCACCGCGCAGGTGCGGGCGCTGCGTGACGGCGGCGAGTTCGCGAGCTGCGGCATCGAGGTCGAATACGCCGGCCGCCGGGTGACCCGCCTCGCCGGCGCCTCGACGGTGACGGCCGGCGACCTCGTCCGTTCGCGGATGGTGATGGTGCACTCGTCGACGTTCCTGTTCGAGCGCGGCTCGTTGTGGCTGGACGAGTCCGCCCCCGCAGGGCAGAACGAAGACTGGGACCTCGCCCTGCGCGCCGCCAGGCGCCGGCCGATCGTGCAGGTCGACCGTCCGCTGGTCCGGGTGCGGTGGGGCGGATCCCACTACGCGACGCGCTGGGCCGACCGCATCGCCGGGCTCGACTGGATGCTCGCCCGCCACCCCGAACTCGCGGGGGATCCTCGTGGGGCGGCGCGGGTCTACGGCCAGCTCGCCTTCAGCCACGCCGCGCTCGGGCACCGCCGCGAGGCCGCCCGCTGGGCGTTGCGCACGTTCGCGGCCCGGCTGGGCGAGCCGCGCGCGCCGATCGCGCTCGCCGTGGCGGCCGGTCTCGTCTCCGCGCCCACCGTCCTCGCCGCGCTCCACCACAGGGGGCACGGCATTTGACCCCGCCCCACGCCACCAC
>NZ_SMKP01000194.1:0-20450 GCF_004349015.1 Nonomuraea diastatica | reverse complement strand
CCTCGAGGCAGGCCGCCCCGACAAACCCCCCGCAGGCCGCATCGACCTGACCGTCTCCAGCCCGGCCGGCCAGCAGATCTACTGCGAGAAGATCGACATCGCCGTCCCGGCCAGTGCGCCGGAAGGCGGAGGCGCGTACTTCACCGAAAAACCGCAAGGTGAGGTCATCGGCGGCAACTGGAATCCTCTGTCGTTCCAGATGAAAACCGGGCAGGAACTCGGCCTCGCCGCTACCACGGATTACTTCCACGTCATCTTCGAGCCACCGCCCATACCTGATTCCGACCTCGTCAACGAGCCGTTGCAATTCCGCATCAGCGGCACACTCGCCGCCACCACCGGCAGCGGACTCACCTGCCTGGTCACCGAATATTCCGGCACGACCAGCGACACATACAGTCGCAAGGACCCGCTCGACCTGACCCTGCCCACAACCGAACCCGCCTTCTACCTGCACAACTTCCTGTCCACCGCCCCGGACAACCCGACCATCCCCAGGACGAAGTTCACCGCCGGTGATGCCGTCTGCTTCACCTGGGAGAGCAACGGCAGCCACTTTCAGCTCTACGACGGCGACGGCACGACCCTCTACGGAGGGTCTGACACCTTCTGCACCGTTCCGGAAGGCAAGGTCGTCAACGACACCACCTTTGCCTTGAAAGCGTCCGCGACTTCTGGAATCGACTCCCAGACGACCTACCAGTACGCCACCCTCACCATTACTATCAATAATCCGACCCTGACCCAGATAACCGCTACCAACGGCACCCGTACGCCGTGGATCCAGGGGGCGGCGGACGGAAAGCACGGCCGCGTCACCTTCTCCGACGCGGGGATGGAGATACTCGACAACGCGGGCAACCGGGGAACCGTGGCGGCCGACAAGGCCGACTTCAACGGCGTGAAAACCACATGGGTACAAGGACGAAGCGACAACGACGGCCGCATCACCTTCCCCACAGAAGGGCTGAACGTGAGAGGGGAAGGCGGCCGGGAGCAGGGGACGGTGTTCGCCGACAAGGCCAACCTGAACAGCGTGACCACAGGATGGGTCCAGGGAAAGAACACCAACGACGCATGGATCGACTTCGTGGACACCGGCCTGCGCGTATTTCTGGTGGAGAAGAATTTGGAGAGCAAATACCGCCTGGGATACATCGCCGTCCAAAAGGTCAACACCTACCCAACACACTACTACCGTACTCCGAGGTCATGAGGTCAATGCCGTTTGAGAGCAATTGGTCAGTGCTGGATCGTTGCGATGAGGCGTCGCCGTGAGGCGTCTATTCCACTGAGCCCTTTTCGTGCGCCCAGCAGAGCAGGAGGTGAAGCCGTGACGTAGCGGCTGATCTTGTTGTTCGTAAGCTCGTCGTCGCTTGCCGGTGGAAGTCCGGTCCGGGCAGCTGCCAGGAGGCCCGGTAGCAGGCTGGCGGTTTCGTCTAGAAACGGGCGGGGTCGAAGCCCAGCGTCAAAGGCCCTTTCAACGGCGGTCCCAGAATCACGTCATCAAGCGATCCAAGTCACAGGCAGCGCGCCGCGCCGTGTCGGGGTCTCATTGTGGCTCGCTACGCGGTCCCGGTACCCCGATCGTGGCGGCTGTGGCGACGATCGCGAGCAACGCGGCAGCCAGGGCACGGCTGGCGGAGTCGGCGTGGTCGTCATCGCCGACCGGCATCGGGGTGCCCTGAGAGCGGTAGTGCAGGACGGGCACGCCGTCTCGATGGCTGACCGCCTCGAAGGCGCCACCCTCAGGCAGCAGCACTCCCTGGCGATCCTCGCCAAGATCGATAAGCGGCGGCAGCGCCAGCCCGGTGGAGGCCTGGGCGGCGGCCAACTGGCCGCGCGCCTGCTGCAGGTCCCCGGTGACCACCTGAAGCCGGGTCTCGGCGGCCGCCACGACCGCCGCCGCGGCGGCGTCGGCCTCGGCCCGGGCCCGGAGCGCCTGGTCGGCTAGCTCACGCAGCCGGTCGCGGTCGTCAGCGAAGCGCTGCCGCTCGGTGGTGAGCTCGTGGCGCGCCTTGGCGAGCTCGGCGCGCAGGTCCTTAGCGGCTGTCTTGGCCTCCTGGAGCTGTTCCTGGCTGCTGGCCAGGCGCTGGCCGGTCTGCTCCAGCCGGTCGGTCAGGCGAAGGTCCTCGCTCTTGGCGTGGGCCAGTTCCTCCTTGCGCGTCTCTAGGAGGGCGGTGAGCTCGTCGATCCGGGCGGCGGCCTGGGCCAGTTGCTCGCGCAAGGTGCGGATCTGGTTGGCCTGGCTGGTGCGGACCTGCTCGGAGTGTTCGAGCTTGGCCTCGGCGGCGGCGGCGCGGCGTTCGGCGGCCGCGGCCCGCTCGCCGGTCTCGCGCTGCACTCGCTCGAGGTCGGCGCGGGCCCGGTCCTCGCGTTCTTCGGCCTGGCGCTGCGCCGCGACCGCGTCCCGGGTGGCGCGTTCGGCAGTGCGGCGGGCCTGCTCGGCGGTCTCGGCCTGCTCGCGGGCGGCCAGGGCGTCGGCGGCGGCCTCGGCGGCCTTGGTCTCGGCGGAGGCGATGCGCTGCAGCGCGCCCTGCTCGATCTGCTCGGTGCCGCGCTGGAAGCGCTCGGCCAGCTCCAGCAGGGTGTCGGCGAGCGGCCGCGCTTCGGTGAGCACGCCTTCGGTGCTGGCCACCGCGGCGGTCAGCGCCTCGCGCTCGGTGCGCTCCTTGTGCCGGTAGTAGGCGTTCTTGCACCGGTCGTCGCAGTACGCGCGCGGCTTCTTCCCCTTGGAGGCCGCCAAGGGCTTGCCGTCGTACAGGCAGCGGCCGTGCGGCGCGGGGTCGGTGCCTGGCCGGGGCAGCGCGTGCGGCCCGGCGCCGCCCGGCGTGCCCGATATGTCCGGGTCGGAGTCCGGATGCTCCCCCGCCACGGCGGGGGGCTCGGCGGCGGCGCGCGGCGCGGGTTCCGGCGCCTGGAGGGTGCTCTCGGTCGGCTTCGATCCTTGATCGCTCACAGGGGCAAGTTACCAAAAAGTTCTACGTGATGCTTTCTCGGAACGCATCGATGCGATGCTTTCAAGCGTCCGCTCGATCCGACAGTCGATAATCTCTGTTATCGACATGTAGACGATCTAGACATTCGATACGATCGGCCCGGCACCCCGACCGACAGGAGGCCCGGCATGGACCACGAGCCTGCGGACGCGCACGAGGCGGCGCTGCCCGAGCTACGCCGCCGCGATCCCGCACCTAACGTTGTCCTGGAGCCCCAGCTGGGCCTCGTCGCGGGGAACCGGCCGCGCTCCCCTGCCGATGACGGGCTCGCCGCCTCGATGCGCGACCGCCACACCGGACGGCCGCTCACCCGCGACGAACTCGAGGCCTTCCTGCGCACCCGGATGGCAGCCGCCGCCGGCGAGCGCCTGCCACTGCTGGAGACAGGCGAGGCCGAGGCCGTCGCCGCGCTGCTGGACAAGCTCGCCGCGTGCCACCGTGGCGAAAGCCTCGGACAGCTGGCCCGCGAGCTCGCGGTCCGCCTGTATGACCGGATGGGGCTGTAGCCATGGGCGCGCCCACCGGCCCGGACGCTCGCACCGCCACCGAACTCGCCCGGTTGCTGACCGCAGTCGGGCAGGTGCCGCCACCCCCGTACCTGCCGCTCGACGGCGGCCTGGCATTCCTGGATGAGGCCGCCCTCGGCTTCGTCATGCTCCACCGCGACGATACGGAACTGGTGGCGGCGCACCGCCGGTTCTCCACCGCCCGCCTCGCCTTGCACCGGGCACAGGTCGACCGGCAGGGGCAGGCGTTGCAGGAAACCGCCACCGCCGTCGCGCAGTTGGCCGACCTCTTGAGCGCGTTCGGGAACGAGCGCGTGATCAGGTGTACGAGACCGACCGTCGAGGGCGAGGAGTGCTCAGCCCCGCTGGACCCGGTTACCGGGCGATGCACGGCGTCCCGCACCACGTACGGCTTCTGGGATAACGTCTCAGGCGATCCTCGCCGCTTCAACGGCGAGGACACCATCGCCGCGACCGTCGCGCGCCGGGCCCGCGACGGCGCACCGGTCTGCCGGTGGATCGCGGACGACCCCGCCGCGCTCGCCTGGGCGGCCGACTCCTACGCCGCGGCGATCCGTGCCGCACTGCCGGCAGGGGTGGAGATGCACCCCGCACGGCCGGATCTGGACCCGCCGATCGGCGAGGAATTCGACGACCCAGCCCACCTTGACGAGTGCAGCTGGCCCGCGACCTACCCCCCGCACCCCCACCGGCAGACTGGATCTGCCGACCCTGCTGGGCCGCATCAGCCTCGGCCAACTCCTCGTTCGCACACCTCACCCCGGAGACCCTGATGACTAACCGCCGCCGTGGGACACCCAACACCGGTGACGCCCGTACCCTCCGCCCAGGGCAAGCATGAGCGGCCTGACCGCCACCGAGCGCGCTCAGTTCGCCGCAGTGCTGCAGACCATCAGGGCAGCCGGCTCCGGCCTGGAGGGATCGCGCGCAGCAGGCCGGGAACTCGCCGACAAGCTGCGCATCGTGCTCCCGGGTATCGACGAGGTGACGATGGGCCGCGTCCTGTCCAAGGCGGGCATCGAGATCGCCATGCGCCAGCAGGCGGGCGCCACCGCCGGAGACATCGCGGCGGCCTTCACCATGGCCGCGATCGACCTGGTGGCGCCCGAACTGGGCGAGGACACCCGATGATGGGCGCGGCCCCTGTCACGATCCACCCCGCGCGGCCTCGCTGTACGCGAGCAACGGTCCATCGAGCAAGAGGGCTGCAGGCGATGACCCCCCCTGCTGGTCGACGGTTCCCCGACGATCTGCCCGACCCGACCGGCAACCTTCCGGCCCGTGTCCCCGGACGCTCCGCCGGCCCGCGAGCCCCGCGATACCGGAGGATGACCAACGACCGAGAAGGAGATCATGGACGTCACCGCGCGCATCCTGACGGTCCTGCTGCAACTGCCGGAAGACCACCTCGGCCTGTCACCGCTGGACATCTGCGATCGAGCCGCACCGCTGGCAGGCACGATACATCCCCAGCTGGCCCGCCTGGAGGGGCTGGAATGGATCACCAGCGCCTGGGCAACGGGCACGCCGCCCGGCCGCCCCCGGCGACGGCTGTACCGGCTGACGCCATTCGGTCGCACCCGGGTACGGCAGGCCCTGGGCCACTACAACTCCGTGCCGGATGAGCCCTCTGCCGATCCTCCGGACACACGCCCGTCGCCGCCGACGAACGTCTTCAGACACGCACCACCACAGCAGGGGGTGTGCTCCAGATCAGATCACCGCTGGCCCGGATCAGCTTCGCCAGATCTTCCGCGAAGGAGAGATCGATGATGACCACCCGCGAGCGGGCTCCGCGCCGGGGCCGTCCCCTCCTGAGGTGGCTCAGCAACGGGCAGAAAGCCACCCTGGCACGCGGCGCGGCCGGTCAGGCCATGGAGTCAGCCCATCCGATCACCTTGCGCTGGCTGGAGGCCCGCCGGCTCATCCGGCGCCGGGGACCCGGCCCCTACGCCCCCTGGGTGATCACCACCGCCGGGCGGGCGGCCCACCAGTGGGGGCACTACACCCCGCTGCACGTGCGCGGCACCACCCGCATCCTGACGGTGGCCGAACTGGAGACCACCTACGTGGTGCTGACCGGGATGCTTCACCACGACCAGGCCCGCCGCGAGCCAGCCGACCGCGAACTGGAGCACTACCAGCAGCGGGTCGCCGGTCTGCTCGCCGACGGGCTCGGCCTGTCCGAGGCGGCTTTGCCCAACCGCTACGTCGCCCACATCGCGGCCGACACCCCGCTGGGGGGTTCCCCGGCAGCCGCGACCAGCAGCCAGACAGGCGATGGGCGATGACCGCTACCCCGCCCCACCCACACACCGACCCGATGAGCGCACGCCGAACCGCCGAACGCGCAGCCGAAGCGCTACTTGGCCGCCGAAGCGAGGCGACGGACCTGTCCCCCGGCTCCGCCGCCCTCGCCGGGGCTGGGCCCGACGCAGGCCAGCTGGCCACCATGCACAGCTTCAGCCGCCCCGTCACCGAGCCCCGGCCGGAGGAGAAGGCCTCGATGGACGACCAGCGCGTGGACGACCGCGACGATGAGGGGCGGAGCCGACGCGAGCGCACCGCGGCGCACCGACTCGCCGCCCGCCACGGCGACGCGGCTGCCCGCCGGGCGGCCGCGCGTGACGTCGGCTACGCCCTGCCCACCCTGGAGGCCGTGGAACGCGTCGCGCTCGCTCTGCAGCATCCGCCCGATCCGCACGGCCCGGAGGCGGCGCCCGGCGACGTCGACGACGCGCTCGCCCTGCTCGGCCACGCCCGGGCGATGCTCGACCACTATGAGCTGCACCTGCTGGACGCGGCCCGCGCCGCCGGCCGCGACTGGGCCACGATCGGTGTCCTGCTCTCCGGTCCAGAAAACATGCCCGGCGGCGACCAGGCCAGAGCCCGGCATGCGGAACTGCTGCGTGCCTTCCCCGGCCACCGGGCCGGTGCGGCCACCGCCGCGGTACCGGAGGACGCCTCGCCCTCCGCCGCCACGGACGGCGCCCTCGCCGGCCTGCGGGCCACGACTGTGCCGCTGCCCGTCCACGCCTGCGGCATCGCCCGGGGCGTCTGCCCCGAGCACGGCGCGACCCTCGCGCTCGAAGCGGACCTCACCCGTTGTCAGGAATGCGATGCCACCTGGCCGGGTGACCGGCTGAACCGGCCCTGCCCGGAGCCGATCACCCGAACCGAGGAGGCCCGATACCTCAGGCGCACCGGCATGTGCGCCGGCCACGCGGTGGCGCTTGCCGCGGTGTACGGAATCGAAACCGAGCCGCTTCGCCCAGGACCGTCCGCTCCCGACGCGGGTGCGTGGGACGACGGAGGCGAGGCCGCCCGCTACGTGCGCTCCCATTATCGGCTGCCCCCCGCCAAGCGCAACGCCCGCATCACCGTGCAGGGCCGGGTCGGCACCGTCCTTGGTTTCCGCGGCGGCTACCTGCGCACCCGCTTCGACGATGAGCCCGCCAGCCGCGTCCTGTGCCACCCGACCGCAGGCGTCACCTACGCGGGTCCCGGTGAACGGACGGGCCAGGCCCCCACCGCCGCCCCACCCGGCCGGAAGAACGGAACCAGCCGATGACCGCACGCTGGCCCCGGTTGACCCGGGCACACGCCATCGTTCTGCTGCTGCCGCGTCCGGCCGGACAACCGGAGCGGACCGTGCTCACCCTGACCGAGGGCTCCTTCAGCTACGGCACCCCGCAGGCCGTGCTGGACGGACAGACCAGACGCATCATCCTCACCCGAGCCGAACTCGCCGACGCTGAGATCCGGGTGCTGCCCGGCACCGGCGGCCGGCTCGCCCCCGGCTGCCGCGCGCGGCTGGACCAGCTGCTCGGCTACCTCAACGCATGGCTGGCCGACGAGCAGCAGGTCGCCGGGACTCCGCGATGAGCCTCTCCCCCGGCGCCACCAATCCGGCCCCGGCCGAGCCGGACACCGGCCGGCTTGCCACCATGCACAGCTTCGGCGTCCCCGCTCCCGACACCGCCTCCTGCCCGCGCGCGGACACGGCCGACGGGCAGGAGGCGGACCTGCCGTTCGCCGAGCTGATCCCCTTGGCCGCGCTGCCGATCCGGCTGCCCGCCCGGGGCAGCCCGCCACCGGCCCGCGATCCGCAAAGCCTGGCCGCGCTGCTACGCACGGCCGGCGCCGACACAGACATGCTGCGCGCCACCGGTGCCTGGCTGCTGGCCGACCGCCGCTCCGCCACCAACACCCAGGAGGCCTACATCAAGGACGCTTCCTGGTGGCTGTGGTGGGTCCAGGCCCGCGGTCTGGAGCTGACCGACGTCGACTTCATCGAGGCCGACACCTTCGCCGCAGCCATGCGGCACGCCGGCTACGCCGCCGAGACCCGCCGCCGTCGCCTGTCGGCGCTCAAGAGTTGGTACCGCTACCTGCGACGGGCCCGCCTCGTGAGCAACGACCCGTTCGACGGCATGGACCTGCCCAAACGGCAGCGGGACAAGAGCACCCGGTTTGTCACCGAGGCCGAGCTGAACCGGATGCTCACCCGCGCCGTCGAGGTGGAGAGCCCCCGGGTGCAGGCCATCCTCGCCGTGCTCAAGGGCACCGCCTGCCGCGTCAGCGAACTTACCGGCGCCCAACGTGCTGATCTGGGCCGCCGCGGCGAGCACCGCATCCTCACCCTGCCTGCCAAGGGCGGCCGCCGCCACGAGGTCGTCATCGCCGACCTCACCGGCGACCTGCTCGACGGCTACCTCGCCACGCGCGACGACCTATCTGGCCCGCTGTTTGTCACCAGCACCGGCGCGCCACTGCAGCGCACCTACGTGACACAACTCATCCAGCGCATCGCCAAGGCCGTCGGCGTCGACAAGCCCGAAGAGGTCACCGTGCACGGCGTCCGACACAGCGTCGCCACCGCCATGCTCGAGGCCGGCGAACCCATCGACGTCGTCCAGGCCCTGCTCGGCCACGCCGACCCGCGCACCACCCAAACCTACGCCCACCCTGACCATCTCGCTCGCAGCCCCGCCCACCGCGCCGACCACCGGCTGGCGATCGCTCTGGGCCGCGCTCGATAAGAGACCCACCGCAGAGGAATATGCCTGACCATGCTTGCCACCCCGCTGATGACCACCAGTCCGCCAGTGCAGCACTTCGCGAGGCACCTGCCATCCGACGCGTCCTCGCTCCTGTGGAGACAGGCCGGGCTGTTTCATGCACCGCTGGTGCACTGGTCGGATCCAGGATCGCTGTGGGTGTGCATACGATGTTTGAGGTTTGCCCGATTTGCTCAGCGTGCCTGCGCGGCCAGGGCCCGGCGGACAGCTCGGATGCCCTCCCGCACCGTGGCCAGGCGTCTTTCTCCGCCCGGTACACGTCGAGCACCTGCTCGATCACCTCGGGCGAATCGAATGCGCGTAGGTCCACGGCGGCTGTGCGGTACCCCTGCTGCGTCGCCGCTTGATAGTGATCGACGTAAGTCGCCGCCATCCACGCCAGCACGCGCGGCATCGCGACGATGGCGGCGTGGGTCCGGTAGTCCGGCGGCATTTTGCGACAGCGTTGCGGATGCCCTGCGGTGTCTGGACCTTGGCCTTGAATCTGGCGGCCATCTTCGACACCGAGGAGCGGTGCTTGCCCGCCAGGGTCTTGAGCATGGAGGTCTCCATGACCCAGCGCAGCCGGTGAAGCCGGTGGACGTCTCCGGCCAGCAGGTAGTACTGGACGATGCCCCGGTAGATGGCCCCGTAGGTGGCGACGATGGTGTGGTCGCTGCCGTCGGTCAGGGCCTTCTGCTTGGCGGGTTTGCCGTGTTGCAGGTAGGGGGCAGACTTGGCCTTGATCACGTCCGGCGGCACCCGCAGAGCGACCTGCCCGTTGACCGTCCTGCGACGGCGGGTGGTCTTGCGGCTGTTGTGCTGGACGATGATCTCGTAGCCGAGGAAGCGCGCCGCGCCGGTCCGGGCGTGGGTGATCAGCGTTTTGTCCTGGGAGAGTTCCAGCTTGAGTTCGTCGCGCAGGAAGGTCGCCAGGCGCTGTTTGATCTCCTCGGCTTCGGCCTTGGGCCCGGTGAACCCGAGCAGATGATCATCTGCGTATCGGCAGTAGCGCAACCTCCGATAGCCCGGATCGTCCGGGTCGGAGCTGGGCAGGCTGACCATGTGTCGCCGTAGCGCGCGGGCCTGCGCCCGGTCGCCGCGGCGGCGGGCTTTGGCCAGCCGGTTCTGCAGATCGAGGTAGGCAGGGTTGCGCGCCCTGCGGTTCCCGCGGGTGTACTCCGGAATCAGAACCGTCTCGACAAACTGGTCGAGTTTATGCAGGTAGATCGAGGACAGGATCGGCGAGGCAACCCCGCCTTGGGGAGCCCCGGACAGGGTGGCGCCCCAGTTCCAATCCTCCAGGTATCCGGCCGTGAGCATGTTGCGCACCAGCCGCAGGAACCGGTTGTCGTGGATCTTCTCCGACCGGATCTTGATCATCAGGTCGTGATCTAAGGATCCGAAGCAGTCGGTGATGTCCGCCTCGATGAACCAGGCCGTCGCGGTCCAGGTGTTGGCGATCTCCCGCAGCGCGGTATGACAGCCTCTCCCCGGCCGGAACCCGTGGGACCGGTCGGAGAACGTCGGCTCGTAATACGCCTCCAACAGCAGCCGCACCACCTCCCCGACGAGTTTGTCCGACCAGGTCGGCAGTCCCAGCGGGCGCGTCTTCCCGCTCGATTTGGGGATGTGCACCCGCCGCACCGGGCGAAACCGATAGCGCTCGTGGCGCATGGCCTCGATGATCCGGCCGATCTTCGCCTGGGACATGCCGTCCACGGTCTCCTGTGTGACCCCGGGTGTCATCGCGCCGTGGTTAGCGTAGATGCGTCCGTAGGCCAGCAGATACAACTGCGGGTTGAACAGTTGCCGATACAGCTCGTTCACCGGCAGGCCACGCCTGCCGCGCTCACGCAGGACACCCAGCACCGTTGCGGCGCTCTGCATTACGCATACCTCCCGACCCTGAGGTGTCCCATCACCTGACCCCCTTCGCCCTGCGGGCGGCTTTCCCGCCCTCCTTGGCCGGTCGTGACTCCGGCGACTACTACGGGGCCTCCGTCGCCGTGGGGCTCGCGCCCGGTAGGCGATCCTGAGCTGCCCCGGGTTGGTTGGAGGCTCCCAAGACTGGAAGGCTGGGAGTCGTGCCCGCACCGAGGAAGTACCCCCAAGAGCTGCGCGATCGCGCCGTCAAGATGGTGTTCGACCTGCGTGAGGAGACCGGAGGCAAGACCGGGGCGATTGCCCGGGTGGCCGACCGGCTCGGTGTGCATCGCGAGGCGCTGCGCTCATGGGTACGGCAGGCGGACGTAGATGAGGGAAAGCGTCCGGGCACCACGTCGAGCGACGCGCAGTGGATCGCCGAATTGGAGCGGGAGAATCGTGAGCTGCGCCGGGCAAACGAGATTCTGAAGGTGGCGTCCGCGTTTTTCGCCCGGGAACTCGACCCGAGACTGCCGCGCTGATCGAGATCGTTGACCTGTATCGGGATCGGTTCGGAGTGGAACCGATCGCGCGGTCCTGGATTTTGCCCCGTCTAGCTATCACGAAGCCAAGCGACGCGAACGTGAACCGTCGGCTCGGGCGTGCCGTGATGAGGAGTTGAAAGTCGAGATCATGCGTGTGTGGGGAAATCCGGGCAGAAAGGTGTACGGGGCGCGCAAGGTCTGGCGTGAACTGAATCGTCAGGGAATCGAGGTGGCGCGGTGCACAGTCGAGCGGTTGATGCGTGAATTAGGTATCGAGGGTGCGTGCGCGCGCCGTAAGCGGCCCCGCACGACGCTGCCGGCTGGTGGGGAGCGGCCCGCTGACCTGCTGGAGCGGGACTTCGATGCGCTGGCGCCGAACCGTTGCTGGGTGGCCGACCTGACGTACGTGCCGACCGCGTCGGGATGGGTGTACACGGCATTCGTGATGGATTTGTATTCGCGGATCGATGCGCTGTTGCGCTGGTCGCCGATCTGCTCGCCCTGGCCGCGCAGTCCGCACGGATCATCAAACGCCTTCCCAAGACAGTGCAACTGGACCTCGCACAGCAGGTCAACGCCTCCGTCGCCCTGGACGACCTGGACGTCTTCACCAAAAGGGTCCGTCAAATCGCCGCGATCCGCACGGTCAGCGTCCCGGCCCAGCGTCAGGCTCAGCGGCGGCCGCAGCGCGAGAAGACGACAGCGTGATGAGCCAGGACCCGCCCGAGGAGGCTCTCGACGACGGCGAGGAAGCCCTGCAGGCGGATATCGACGAGTTCGTCACCCTCGATCGCAAAGGCCCTTGGAAGCTCGCCCTTCTGGTCGCCAGGCGAGTCACGCCCGGCGAGGGCACCGGCGTGAGAATCGACTACCAGCCCCGCAGCGGCCTGAACGCCTTCCGGCGCATCAGCGCCGGAGAGTTCGCCCGCCGGGCCAGCACTGCCCCCAGGCGCGTCATAGCCCTGTTGGATGCGTGGAACCGGCTCGCCGCCGACGGCGCCGTCCCGCACGCCGCCGCCCTACGCCCGGACACCAACATCGAGCCTCCTGATACCGGAAAGTATCCCTTTTACGGCACAAACGGCTACTACCGCAGTTGGGAGGCCACGGGCCTGTCGACCGAGCGGCGTGATGCGGTCGAGAAAGAAGCAGAAAAGAGCGGGACCCGGCCGTCGGCTATCACCTATGTCATGACACATCCCACAGCAGTCAAGACTGCTCTGCTGGCCGATGAGGCGACCCGAAGGGCGGCGCGGGAGGCCCTGAAGGAGTTCGTTATCTTGAGTGACTTTAAGTAGTCAGGCGTGAGGCGAGTGGGGCCGCTCCATGACCCGTCCCAGCCGCTCTCTTCGGCGGCCTGACGGCGCTCCACTAGCCGCCGCTCCGCGCTGACCACGGCCTCCTCCAGTCGCGAGGTGACCAGCGCCAGCAGCCACGGTCGCCCGCTCGTGTGGCCGACTCCTGCCGAACCGCCCGTGCCTCGGACGCGTGTCGTGCGAAGGAGCCGTCCTCGACGCTGCCGCCAGCAGCCGGTCCACGAGCCGGCTCCAGGCGTTCGGGGAGCGGCCGGTGGCGCGTGGTCCCGATGCTTGTCAAGACACTGAGCCGTTGCCGGATCAACCTGTTATGGCTTCCTTGAGTGCTCTTGTCACGCTCTAATACCGGCGTTTGGATCAAGGGGTGATCCTCTGTGGTGCGTCACAAGCGGCGGGTTTCGGGTCCCTCACCCGTGTCGCCGCCTGTCCTACCCAGCCCGGTCCTCTCGTAGTAGGCAGATCATCGGCCTGCGCCGCCCTCCAAGAGAAGGAGTCGTGACCATGACCATGCTGACCTACACCATCCTCACCGACCCGGCGCCCCTGGAGGCGTCGTCGGCCGGGCGGCAGTCCAAGTCCACGGGGACGGTGTACCTGCTCATCACCAACACCGGACAAAAGACGGCATACTCCAAGATCACGGTGACGGTCCCCGTAGGCAACGGCGCCGACCACCTCACCCCGGACATCACCACGATCAAGCCCAAAGGCGAGTACACAAACATCAAGTCGGGCAGCACCCGTTCGCTGACCGTCCAGCCGCAGGGCGTCGCCATCCACATCACCGACCCGGGCGGTAGCCGAATCAGTTTCAGCCCCGGCGACTACCTGGTGCTGACGCTGGAGAACGTCACCATCGCCCCCACGCCCGGGCTGGCCGTGCTAAGGGTGACCGAGGACGCCAGCAGAACCAAGACCGGGAACCTGCGCCCCAGCAACACGCCGGTGGCGCTGGTGAAGACCGCTCCAAAGGAGATTCCGACGCCGCGCGACTTCCACCCGGACAAGGTCATGGTGAACGCCGGCGATACCATCACGCTGAGCTGGGAGGGGCCCGCCGGCTTCACCTACGAAATCCAGTACCCGGGCGGGCGAACGCCCGTCTCCGGGGGCACCTGGTCACCGCCCGCCCCGAACCGGGCCACCACCTACACCCTCATCGCCACCGACCCCACCACCCAGCAGCAACACTTCCTCACCACCACCGTCCAGGTGAGCAACCCCATCCTGGAAACCCTCACCGCCACCATCGGAATCGACACACCCCGGGTCCACGGGCACACGACCAGCGGGGGCATTACGTTCACCGGCACAGGGGTGGAGATCTCCAACAACTCCAGCGTGAAGGGGACCGTGACGGCCGACGCGGCCTACTTCAACGGCGTGACCACCCCTTGGGTAGAAGGACCGAACAGCGGCGACGGAGCCGTCAGCTTCCCCCAGGGCGGCCTGACGGTATGGCGCACAGGCGGCACCCAGGACAAGGGAACCGTGTTCGCCGACAAGGCCAACCTCAACAGCGTGACCACAGGATGGGTCCAGGGAAAGAACACCAACGACGCATGGATCGACTTCGTGAAGACTGGCCTGCGCGTATTTCTGGCGGAGAAGAATTGGGAGAGGAAATACCGCCTGGGATACATCGCCGTCGAAAAGGTCAACACCTACCCATCCTCACACTACTTTCGTACTCCGAGGTCATGAGTCAATGCCGTTTGGGGGTGGGAAAGTGAATACGCCAGAAAGGGGCCGCGGTCGGGCGTAACCGCTGGTCGGGGGAGGTCTGTATCCGTGGCCGTGAACACGGTTAAGGTGTTCTCGTCCAAGTAGTTGATCTTGCTGGGGTGTCGGGTTGGCGTCGATCGATCGCACGGCTTACCCGCGGTTCAAGCGCGGGGTGTCGGTGCGGGAGCTCGCCGAAGCGTTCACGCCCACATCCGATGAGATCACGTGGGCATATGGCAAGACACAGAGCGAACAGCACTTGCTCGCCCTGTTGGTCCGGCTGAAGTGCTATCAGCGGCTGGGGTATTTCGCGAAACTCACCGACGTTCCGGCTGCGGTGGTCGATCACGTGCGCGGCGTGCTGGAGTTGCCGGACGCGGTCGTCGCGGAGACCGATGCGGATCGCACGGCCAAGCGGCACCGGCAGTTCGTGCGTGAGGGGGTCTTGGGACTATCAGCCGGAATTGAACGATAAGCATCCCGCCGCAGGACAGGGGGTTGCGGGCCGAAGCGTCGCGGACTAGTTGATCTCGGTTTAGGCGTACCGGCTGGTAGAGGGTCATTGATCTCATATTGTCGCGGTGCATGTCGTATCAGTACCTGTCTGAGGAGCAGAGGGACCGCTATCGGCGGTTCTTGACCGATCCGTCGCCGAAGGATCTGGAGCGGTTCTTCTACCTGGACGCGGACGCGTTGGTGGAGGTGGCGAAGAAGCGCGGTCCGCACAACCGGCTCGGCTGGGGTCTGCAGTGGGGGACGGCGCGGATGCTCGGCACGTTCCTGGCCGATCCTGGCGATGTCCCGCATGTGGTGGTCGACTACGTCGCCGAGCAACTCGGGGTGGCGGACCCTTCGTGTATCAAGCACTACGCGGAGAGGCTGTCGACCCAGCATGAGCACGCGCGGGAGATCCGCGAGCTGGCTGGGTTGCGGGAGTTCGCGGAGGCGGAGACGGAGCTGCGGGTGTTCGTGGCGTCGCGGGCGGCGCAGACGCGCGATTCGCGGCGGGAGTTGTTCGACCGAGCGGTGGTGTGGCTGATCGAGAACCGGGTGCTGCTGCCGGGGATCACGACGCTGGCGCCGCTGGTCACGAACGTGCGGGCGGAGCAGCTGGCTGCGGTCAACGAGCACCTGGTGGAGCAGACGCCGGTGGAGATGCGGCGGGAACTGCTGGCGACCCTGGTCGTACCGGTCGGCGAGAAGGTGTCGCCGTTGGAGTGGATGCGCACGGCAGTGGCGTTGTTGTCCGGGACCGGGATGAAGGAGGCGTTGAACCGGTCGGTGGCGGTGTGGGCGTCCGGCGCAGCGTCGCGGGCGGCGCGAAAGCGTGACCACGTGATGGACGAGACGATCGGCAACGTGACCGGCAGCGTGACCGGCGGGGACCCGCCCGAGCAGGCCCTCGAGAGCGAGGGCGACGACGGCGAGGATGCCCTCGGCGCGGACATCGCCCAGTTCGCCACCTTGGAGCGCAAAGGTCCGTGGCTGCTGGCCTATCTGGTCGCCCGGCGGGTCGCGCCCGATATGGGTCGCGGTGTCACGATCGAACAGCAGTCCAAATGTTTCGGCCGAAACATTTACCGG
Source organism: Nonomuraea diastatica (assembly GCF_004349015.1). Taxonomy (NCBI): domain Bacteria; kingdom Bacillati; phylum Actinomycetota; class Actinomycetes; order Streptosporangiales; family Streptosporangiaceae; genus Nonomuraea; species Nonomuraea diastatica. The sequence goes on along the minus strand of NZ_SMKP01000194.1, from coordinate 4,828 downwards.
CGCATCAGCGCCCGGGAGTTCGCCCGACGGGCCGGCACCAGCGCCAAGCGGGTCATGGCCCTTTGGGAGGCATGGAACCGCCTGGCCGCCGACGGCGTCGTCCCGCCCGCCCTCGACCTGCACCCGGGCGCGGACGTTGAGCTCCCCGATGAGAAGCAGTATCCGTTCTATGGCAAGAACGGCTACTACCGCAGCTGGGAGGCCAGGCCCATCTCGGCCGAGCGGCGCGAGGCGATCGAGCGGGAGGCGGCCAAGGCCGGGACTCGCCCCTCGGCCATCAGCTACGTCATCGGCCACCCGACGGCGGTCAAGACCGCCCTGCTGGCCGATGAGGCGACCCGGGCGGCGGCGCGAGAGGCCCTGGAGGAGTTCAAGGCCCGCCAGGCCGCCGCCGATGCGGCCGACCGCGCCGCGGCCGCCGAGGTCACCAGGCAGCGGCAGAGCGAGTACGACGGCGCCCGGCGCGCCGAACGGGAGGCCTTCGCCGCCCAGGCCCGCGCGGCCGGTGACGGGTCCGAGGCCGATGCGTCCATGGACGTCTTCCATGCCATGGCCGAAATCCGTATGGCCGCCTCGCGGGCGCTGTCGCTGCTGCACAAGCAGCAGATCCGCTTCACCGCCGACCGCGCCCAGGCCATCGCCGAGCTCTGCGACGGCGCCGAGGCGGCCATCACCGCCGTCCGCGATCTGGCCACCGGCTCCGCTCTGGACGACGCCGCGCTGGCGAAGTTCCTGGACGAGAACGGCAAGCTGCTGTGAGCCCACGGCAGTCATCACGGCGCGGCGCGATGGGCTGGATGCAGGCCGAGACCGACGTCGCGGATGTGATGATCTGGCTGCGCAGCAATCACGGGCGCGAGGTCAGCTATGCCGACATCGCCGCCGGAGTCGGGATCCCCGACGGTCGCCGGCTACGGCGGGCTGTCGGGGTCGTCCGCGTGATCGCGGCCAATCGGGGCGATCGTCTGGAGCGGTTCATGCCGTCGACCGACCCCGCCCGGCGCGGCTCTGGCCGGCGCCGGGTCTTTGTCACCCGCTACATGCGCAACGGACACGGCGATGAGTTCAGCGCCCGCGACGCGATGGCCGCCGCGCGAGCCGCGATGACGTCGGTGAAGGACATGCACCGCGCCACCACGTTCGAGGCCGACAACCCGCACTCGATCGCGCGCAAGGAGTTCGAAACGATGGCCCAAGCCGCTGACGAGTGCATCACGAAAGTCGCCGGCCTCGACACGGTCGGCCCGCAGGTGGTCCGGCAGGAGAACACCAGCCTGCTGGCACAGATGATCGCCGACCTGGAAGCCCGGCTCACCGAGCCGGCAGCAGGCTGACCAGGCCCATCGCCCGTCAACGACCAGCCAGGAGGCCCCATCATGACCTCGATCGAACGCACCCTCGCCAAGGCCCTCACGGAGATCGTCATCAGACTCGACCTCAGCGACGACGACGCCATCACGCCCGCGGCCACGATGCAGGTGATCGAGCCGGTGGCCGTCCTGCTGCAAGAGCTGTCCGGGCAGGACAGGCAAGCCCTCGCCGACCCTACCCTGAGCGGCAGCTGACCGCCTGGGAAGCGCCCGAAACCCTGGGACTCGTGGCCTGAGGGCATCACTGCTCAAAGCGTCCACGAGGAAGATCAGCAGCTGGTTCGGAGAACGCTTGCGTTCACAGTCCCGGACGTTCCGCCTCGCGCGCATCAGTCCGCCGGGCTGAGCACCGCGGCTTTCAGAGGCTTTCCATGGGCCGCCCTACCCTGGCGCATCGGCGGGCGATTGCGCGGCCGTGACGGTGTCGAGAACATGGTGCACCAGCGAGGGCAGCTCTCGTCGCATGTCCAGCTCTATCAGAGGCCATGCCACGTTCCGTTTGTCGGTTTCGGCCTCGTGCCACCATCGGGCGACCCACTCCTCGGGAACGTTTTTGCGACGTGCTTGGTTGCGCTCCACCACGGTGGAGCGAGGTGCCCAGCAATAGAAGTCCAGGAACGTCACGCCATCGGCTTGGGCATCCCGGCGCAGCTGGTCGATCGCCCCGGCTTCTTCGCTGGTGATGATCAAGCCAGCGACGATGACACTACGGCGGCACTGCAGATAGTTCCTGGCCACTGTCGTCACATTGCGATACACCAAGGCCTTGTCAGGCTCTCCTGGCACGGTCTGCCAGCTGAACATATCGGTGTCGACGACCGCCAGACCGTCATCAACCTTGCTCTGGAGCGCTCGGGCCAAGGTCGTCTTACCGGCGCCAGCCGGGCCTCTCAAGATGATCAGGAACGTCGTGTCTGCCCACTCCCGACCTGCTCCCACGTCTTTCCTCCGGTCGCTCCTGCTATGGCAATCATTGCCTGTCGCGTAACACGAACTCATCCCACCACGTCAACGGCTCTAGAAACGGGGGCCTGCAGCGTGACGAGAGCGTCGGAATCGGTCGTCGGGCACCAGACGCATCAGGAAGCCTGCCTACTTACCTGACGCGCACCGGCCATCGGATCATGCAGCTGACACGGACGACCACTCCTTCCTAACCTGTCCAGATGATCACTGCGATTGAACTCGTCATCTTCGACTGCGACGGCGTGCTCGTCGACAGCGAACACATAACCGTCCGCGCTCATGTCGCCGTGGGCGCTGAGCTGGGCTGGCCGCTGACCGAAGCCGAGGTGATCCAAAAGTTCATCGGCCGGTCGCCCGTGTTCGCCCGTGAACAAATCACTTCCCGAGTAGGGCCGAGCCGGGCCGCGCTCTGGTGGGAGAGATTCGAGCGACTCCACCGCGCGGCCGTCGATGCCGAACTCACCCAGGTTGACGGCATCCTCGAAGTCCTCGACAACCTCACGCTGCCCAGCTGCGTCGCCTCGGGCGGCAGCCACGACACGATGCGCCACACCCTGGGCCACACCGGAATCTACCCATACTTCGAAGGCCGCATCTTCAGCGCAAGCGAGGTCGCCCGCGGCAAACCGGCCCCCGACCTGTTCCTGCACGCTGCCAAGCAGATGGGCGTCCACCCCTCGGCCTGCATCGTCGTCGAGGACAGCCAATACGGGATCCAAGCAGCCCGCGCAGCCGGCATGCGCGCCCTTGGCTACGCCGGCGGACTCACACCGGCGCAATGGCTCGAAGGACCGAACACCACGGTCTTCGACGACATGCGCGAACTCCCGAGACTCCTTGCAGAAGCCTGACCGACCAGGACTCCAACTTGGCCTACGTGAAAGAAAGGATCATCTTCCTCTGACCTGCTGGAAGGGCCCTACAACCCTAGATAACGTCGGGGGTCCCGCCACGGTCACATCTGCGACCGGCACGGCAACCCGGGTGACCGGCGTTGGCCGAACTGCGCGAACGGACTCGTCAGCGTCGTGGATGGTGGTCGACGATGAGGACCTCGAGTTGCATGTCGAGGTGTGCGCGGCCTGGCGGGGCTGCGCGGGGCGGGCCGGGCGTTCAACACCGAGAAGACCTACGCGGGCCGGATCGCCTTGTACTTGTCGTACTGCCGAGGTCATGGGCTGGACTGGGCCGGCCCGAGCCTTCCGCAGCTGATGGCGATGATGCGCTGGCTGGTGGACGAGCCGATGCCGTCGCGATCACGCAAACCGGGCGCTCCGGTGCGGTATCGCAGCGAGGGCACCGCGAACGCGATCATGGGGACGGTGGGCGAGTTCCTGTCGTTCCCCGTCAAGTCTGCGTGTTGAACTTTTGCCGCTGTCTCGCCGACGTCCTGATGCTCAGGGGTGCAAGCTGGACTGGAGCCGCGGGCTGCTGGGCCGGACGAAGAGCGAAGAGGACGGCCCCGGCGTGAGCGTGGGCCTCCAGCGTCGTGTTCCGGGATGGCAGCATGCGGCGGGAAGGCTCAGAGGCTGTCTCTCAGTGTCGGTAGTTGCGAGGCTCCACCAGCGGTGTCGGCGGTGGCGAGGTGATCGTGCAGGGCCGCGTGGCGGAACTGGTAAACGGGGCCGACGGCACGCAGTAGTCCTAGGCGGTGGGCGTCGTCGAGGAAGTCCATGACCCGCCAGGGAAGCCGGCGTTGGAGGGCTAGCCGGGCCACCGCGATGGTGCAGACCAGCCACACATGATGGTTGCCCATCACGAACCCGGCCGTCAGGCCAACCGCGAGCCCGATCACGAGCCCGTACTTGGGCACGCCGTCGAGTTCGATGAACCCGAACGTGAGCACGACCGTAAGCCCGACCGCGATCCCGGGCACGATCATGCGCAGAAGGGTGAGCGTTCTGTCGGCTCGCCAACTGGAGCGGGGTGTGCTGGTTGATTCGAGCGTAGGCTGTTCCGCCCAGGTGATGAGCCAGGGTGCCAGGGTGATCCCGAGCCAGATGACGGGTCCGAGCACGACCACGAATGCAGCCGTCATCGCGGTCCCGGCCGCTCCGGCCTCAGGCCCGGCCGCGAGTCTGCCCACGATCAAGACCGCGAGCCCGGCCCCGAGCCCGACCCCGAGCCCGAGCCCCGCCACGAGCCTGACCACGAGGGCGGCTATGTTGAAGCGGACAGAACGGAATGTTCGTCCGCGCAGGCGCAGGTTTGCATAGCCGGGTTTTTCGTTAACCCAAGATGTGGCGCGCACGAGCCCGAACACCAATCCGGTTATGAGCCCGGGCCAGGTCCAGCTGATGAAGACGATGACGACCCAGAATGTGAGTTCTCTGGCTCCGGTCATGGGTATGAGCCCGGGCGGCATTCCGACCGCCAGCCCGGTCGTGAGCCCGACTGCTGGTCGGATGTGGGGTGTGGTGCGGGCGATGTGCCACCAGGTGATGTCGCGGGTGGTGGCCGGGGGGAAGGCCCGGGCCAGGTAGGTCAGGTAG